>WTAK01000464.1 GCA_013139625.1 Candidatus Delongbacteria bacterium
ATTTCATTGATATTAATGAAAAAATGCAAACATCTATAGATAATGTTTATGCAATTGGAGATATCACAGGCAAATTCATGCTAGCTCATGTTGCTGCAACGCAGGGCTTGGTAGCGATTGCGAATATCGCAGGAAAAGATAAGGAAATTGATTATGACTCAATCCCTTCGGCAATATTCACGAATCCTGAGATAGCATCTATTGGAGCGAGAGAGCAAGACCTTAAAGAAGATGGCATTATATATAGAACGGGTAGATTTTCTTTCGCAGCAAATGGGAAAGCAAAAGGCTTGGGTGAAACGGATGGATTTGTTAAGGTATTGACAGATGAATCCGGTGAAAAGCTATTGGGTGCTCATATTGTTGGACCTCATGCTTCAGACCTACTGCAGGAATTGGTTTTAATTAAGAGCAATAGATTATCTCTTCACAAGTTAATTGATACAGTACATCCTCATCCAACTTTGTGTGAGTCTGTATTGGAGGCTTCCGAGAGTATATTTAAAATGGGGATCCACAGTATTTAGTGGATCATTCGTTCTCCGATTGTGTTGGTGAAAAAATCAGATAAGATCTTATTTATTTTTCTGCCATTACCACTTTTCAAGCATTGCTCAGCAATTTTTTCACAATCAGGGATAAGTTCTCTACGAATTATCTTTTTAACGACCGGTACTAAGAATGGTGTTACACTAAAATTTCGAAGTCCGAGTCCGAGTAGTAGTGGAATTGCTATCGGATATGCAGCCATTTGTCCACAAATACTTATATATTTATTATGTTTGTTTGCAGAATCAATTGATTTCTTTATTAATTGTATCATAGCAGGATGAAGTGAATCAAAAATATGACTTACTCTTTCATTACCTCTATCTGCTGCTAAAGTATATTGTGTAAGGTCGTTAGTTCCGATACTGAAAAAATCCACAAGAGGTGCGATATGATCTACTATCATTACTACCGATGGGATCTCTAACATAATACCGATCTTTATCTTTCTATCTATATTATGACCTTCTGCGATCAGTTCATTTTTTACTCTGCCAATTATTCCTTTGATACGCTTTACTTCATATATATCAGTAACGAATGGAATAATTATCCAAATGTTTTTTCTATGTGATGCTCTTAAAATAGCTCTAAGATGAGCTCTAAGTATATCCGGATGGTCAAATAGAAGCCTTATGCCTCTGACCCCAAGGAATGGATTATCTTCTTTGATCCTTAATTTGTCCTGAAGTTTATCTCCGCCGATGTCAAGAAGTCGTATTATAACATTGTTTGGAAATATATCTTTACTTACTTGATCGTAAATATCAAACTGTTCCTTTTCGGATAAAATACTTAAACTACTTTCAAATAAAAATTCAGTTCTAAAAAGTCCTATACCCTCTCCTGACCACTTTAAAACACTCTCGATCTCTTCCCCTGTTTGAATATTACAGGAAATATTTATCTTTTCATGATCTAAAGTCTCAGATGGGAGCTTTGCAATACTGAGATCTTCTTTATATTGCTTCTCTTCTTCGTGTTGTTTCTTCTTATACAGTTCAAACGTACTAGGAGTTGGGTTGATTATTACTTTTCCCGTGTATCCATCTAATATCAGTAATGAAGTATCATCTATCCATTTGACAGCACCTTGAACTCCAACAATAGCTGGTACAGCTAAAGCTCTTGCCATAATAGCTGCATGGCTTGTACTTCCACCGGTTTCAGTGATAAATCCAAGAATATGATCTTTGTCGAAGTTTAGTGTATCGGAAGGGAATAATTTTTTTGTGACAATTATCTTTTTGCCACTAAGGACAGTAGTATCATGTTCTTCGTTTTTTTCTTCGGCAATGATATTTGAAATCACTCTCCGGCACACATCTTCAACATCGAATGCCCTTTGTGAAAAATATTCATTCTGTAAATTTTCGAAAGCTGTCTGATAATCCTTCATTACCTTACTTACCGCGTAGGAAGCTTGTACATTTTGATTTGAAATTATTGTAATAGCTTCATCAATTATAACTTTATCGTCCAAAATTAAAAGATGTGCCTCAAAGATCTTCGCAGCGTCTTTACCACTATTTCGAATAGTTTTCTTCTTATCTTCAAGAATTAATTTTCTCGATTTTTCTAAAGACCTGTGATATTTCTCTATTTCAAACTCTATCTCGTGATCTTCAATAACTTCTCTCGAAACATTCAAAGTTTCGTGAACATAATGAAAGGGAGTACCAATACTTATTCCGGGTGATGCAGGAAGACCTTTCAATATTTTTTCTTTTCTTAATTTTGGCATTATTCTTCGAAGAATTTATTTTTGATTAAGTTTATCAGTTCATTCATACAATCATCCTGATCTTCACCATCGCACTTTATTGTTATATATGATCCTTGTTCTGCGGCAAGCATCATTACGCCCATAATTGACTTTGCGTTTATTTCCATTCCATCTTTTTCAATAAAAACATCACAATCATATTGTGTTGTTATCTTTACTAATTGAGCCGCCGGTCTGGCATGTAACCCAAGGCTATTAATAATTTCAACTCTATTTTCAGTCATTTGTTCTATGTGATTACCTCAAATTATTCTTTCTTTTCTATATATAAATAATAATGTAATACCTTTGAATGAAAAAAACAATAATAATGCTAAGAAAAATATTTTACGATAAATTATAAATAGTAGAAGGTCAAATAGAATGATATTATGGTTATTATAGCGAATTCTCTGTAAATAGCGGGTAAAAATTTAATTATGTAAAAAATAAACACTCCACTGAATATCAAATTTGACACATATAAAAGATTGCAAGTATCCGGTAATTTTATCAGAGTTAGTAAATTTACGACTAGGAAAGCAGCAAGAATATCTCGGGTAAAAGATAATGATCGCAAAAGGGTTTTATATTTTTTACTTTTAAATATCTCAAGAGATTTATGACCGAGTGAGTATCCTTTCGAAATACCGTAATATCTTATCGAAAAATTAAATATATTAAAAACAAGGACAAGAGATAAAATAAAATAAAATGCAAAAACATCTAACGCAAACTCATGTAGAACGAACATATTTAACGAAGAAAAGATCATCAGGGGTAAGATTATCTTATTAACTAAGTTGTCGCCGATCGCGCCTAAGGTCCCCGATAAAGCTTTTTTCAACTCAACTAATTTGTCATACTCTCCGGCTTCTTCCATTCTTATAGCGATACCAACAGCAAAGCCCGATAAGTATATATTCGTATTGAAGAATGAAAAATGTCTTTGTAAAAAATCTTTCTTATTTGTTTCAGTCCAGAACGATCTTTTTCCTACCGGAAGTAAGCAATAGCATAGCCCCATTCCGAATAAATTCTTATAGTTATAGAAAATTCGAATAAAAAATGTTCGTATTGTAAGAATAAATATTTCTTTCTTTGAAAGTGTTTTCATATTATTGACTTTTAATAATAAAGAATATAATTCCCAGGATAATACCGATAGATGATGCCTTTAGCTTTTTCTTTGAAACTAAATATGGAATAATCATCCCTAATGATATAGCTATAACTAAGTTATTTATATCCAAGTTATATTTGAGTATTTGAGCATAAAGTTCAAATGCCTGACTTGATAGAAACAGCAGGATCAGGGCAAATATTATTCCCGAAACAAATGAATAGACCAAACTTATTATCAAATGATGCCTGATTTTCATTTCTTTAGGTTTTGCAATGAGCTTTAAGGTCAATTTCTCTAGAAATTTTCTCTTATAGTAAAGGTAAGTTGCCGTTAATCGGCTGAGTATTATAATCAGTGCAAGAGAGAACAGTATTAGCATATTAATATTATTTTCAAATTGCCCGAATGCTTCTTTTGAAGATGAGAGAACAATAAAAAATGCGAAAGGATATTCCGGATATTTTGATGCACCTGAGGGGATATAATATATGAAGAATAAATGTGTTGCCGTAGCTGTTAATAAAACATAGTAAGGATCGTATCCTAAAAATATTAATAGAAAGGAGATAATGAAAGGTTGAGAAAGCATACCTTGCCCAACCTCTCTACTCTCTATAAGTATCAATGAAGATATTAAAGATGAAAACAGCATCTACTTAATATAATCTAACCAGTTATCAAGTCTTGAAGTTATTACGAGATCTCTGATAACCAATAGGATCATAGTTCCTATGAAAAATAACCTCGACATCTTAGATTCGAATGGTTTGTCCTCTTCCAGATCATTTGATTGAGAATGAAGAGTTTTTAAAGAAACAGCTGCGATTATCAGCATTAGCCACCAAGTTGTATTGATCCAGTCCCAGCTGAAAATTATAGCACAGAATAGCACTAGAGATGAAATAATACCGATCTTAGTTTCAGTTTCAAATCTTACAAACCTCTCAACGATGTTCAAATCTTCACTTTCGCCGTTAAAGTCATCATTATTGGCTTCTTCCACAATCGCTTCAGCCTTGATTTCTTCAATTGCCACTTTCTTGACCTCATCTTTGACCTTTGCAACTTTCTTTACTTTTACTTCTTCAGGAGTAGCTTCTACAATATCTTTTTTTACTGTCTTTTTTTTAGTTCCTTTTTTTGCAGGCATAAGACCCTCCGAAATTTATTAGAAATTAATTATTCTGTTTTTCATCATCATTTGTATCAATAACTTCACTATTCTCTTGAGTATTTTCAGTTGTGGTTTCAGTAATTTCACCATCTGTTTCGGCAGCTACAACTTCTCCTTCTTCAGCAACGACTTCCGGCACGTCTTCATACTCTGGCAATATACACACATCAGCTATCTGATCACCTTCTCGTAGTTTTATAAGTCGCACACCCTGAGTATTTCTGCCCATAACACGGATATTTGAAATAGATTGTCTGATCACAGTTCCGTTTATAGTCATTATCATTAGGTCATTTTCATCATTTGCTTTTTCCAGATAGATCATTTTACCTGTTTTATCAGTAACATTCAATGCCTTAACACCTTTTGATCCTCTTTTTGTTTTTCTAAAAGCTCCAATTTCAGATCTTTTTCCATAACCATTTTCACTCATAACAAGGATAGATTCTTCTTCGTTATCAGAGACAACCATGCCAACAACTTTATCTCCGTCTCTAAGATTGATACCTTTAACACCGATAGAATTTCTACCAACTTCTCTCACCATACTCTCGTGGAATCGATTTGCATATCCTAAATGAGTTCCGAGCAATATTTCGTTATCGCCGTTAGTTATCATTACATCAAGAAGCTCATCATCATCTCTAAGATTTATAGCTATAATGCCACCAATATTAGGTCTTGAATAAGCCATCAATTTAGTTTTTTTGATAATACCGTTCTTGGTGGCCATTACTATTGATTCACCGTCTTTTTCATAATCTTTAACGATCAGAATAGCTTTGATTTTTTCACCATGGACCCTTTCAAGTATATTCACGATAGGTCTTCCCTTAGAAGCCTTGCTCATTTCAGGTATCTGCCATACTTTTTTCCAGAAACATTGCCCTCTTTCAGTGAAGAACATTATATAATTGTGGTTGGTAGCATTGAACATGAACTCAATGACATCATCTTCTTTACTGTCAGCCCCTTTAGCGCCAACGCCGCCTCTACCTTGCTGTCTAAATTCAGCAGAATTTATTCTTTTGATGTATCCTGAATAAGATAATGTAACGATCACATCATCATCAGGGATCATATCTTCAACAGTTAGATCTTCAGCATAATAAACTATCTCAGACTGTCTTTCATCACCATATTTGTCAAGTATCTCTTGTACTTCACCTTTGATTATACTGATTCTTCTTTCTCTGCTGGCAAGAATATCTTTCAGATCTTCAATTTTCAACTTCAATTCTTCGATCTCGTTAAGTAATTTTTCTCTTTCCAGAGCTGTTAGCTGTGATAATCTCATTGCCAAAATAGAGCTTGCCTGAATAGTCGACAAACTAAATTCTTCAATTAGAGCAGTTTTTGCAAGATCAGCATTTTTACTTCCTCTGATTATCGCAATAACTCTATCTATGTTATCCAAAGCAATATTTAAACCGAGAAGAATATGAATTCTATCTTCAGCTTTGTTTAGATCAAATTGACTTCTTCGGGTAACAACTTCTTCTCTATGAAGGATAAATTGCTCTAGGAATTGCTTTAAGTTCAATTGTACCGGCTTACCATTCACCAATGCAATCATATTACCACTGACAGAAGTTTGAAGCGGAGTATACTTGTAAAGCAAGTTTATGATAACATCTTCGTTAGCATCTTTTTTCAACTCGATGACAAGTCTGGTTTCTTTACTGGACTCGTTTATGATATCAAAAATACCGTCTATCTTTTTATCTTTGTGAAGCTCTGATATTTTTTCAATTAGTCCTTGTCTACTTACTTGGTAAGGTAGCTCAGTAATGATCAGTTTATTTCTCACACCCTTCTTTTCAGTCATTACTTTTTCGATTCTTGCCCTAAGAACAACTCTACCTCTTCCGGTCAGGTACATTTCTCTAATACCCGAATATCCGTAAATAATACCCTTACTTGGGAAATCAGGAGCTTTAATATAATGCATCAAGCCTTTTTTATCTTCGATACCAAGTTCGTCATCGGCTTTGATATTATCAATAGGTATTTCCGGATCATCCAATAAAGCTAAGGTTGCATTTAGAACTTCAGATAAATTATGTGGTGGGATAGATGTTGCCATACCAACAGCAATACCTTGAGCACCATTTATAAGCAAATTCGGTATTTTAGTAGGAAGTACTGTCGGTTCTTGCATTGAATCATCGTAGTTAGATACAAAATCAACAGTGTCCTTATTTATATCTGCAAGCATTTCATCGGCTAATCTATTCAATTTTGCTTCAGTATATCGAGGGGCAGCAGCAGGAAGGTCAACATTACCAAAGTTACCTTGCCCTTTTACCAGTGTGTATCTAAATGTGAATGGCTGTGCCATTCTAACCAAAGCGGAGTATATAGAGGCATCGCCATGAGGATGATACTTACCCATTACTTCACCGACGATCCTTGCACATTTATTTTCTTTCTTATTGTGATGCAAACCTAATTCATTCATTCCGTAAAGAATTCTTCTCTGAACAGGTTTTAAGCCGTCTCTAACATCAGGTAAAGCACGGGAAACAATTACAGACATTGAATAATCAATGTATGATCTCTGCATTTCATCTTCGATAAATGCATCAATGATATTTTGATCTACAGGTACTTCGAAACTCATTAATTTCTCCGATATGTTAATTTCTTTTTAGTAGTCTATTAGTAGCTAATAATAAATAGAAAATTTAACAATTATGCAAGTGAAATATAATTAATTATTATATTGATATATAAGAGTATTATAAGGAGTTATAAATGCATTTATTATTTCCTGTTGATATAAATAGATTGAATTGTTAAATTGTAAACTGATTATAAGTAATTCCAAACAAGAATACTATGAATAAGACAAAGATTAAAATACTGGCCCTAAGTATCCTAATATCGATGCTTTCCTTGATTACTGTTATAAGTTTTTTTGACAGGTTTGAGAATCAATTTACAGACCTGAAATTCAAGGGAAGATATTACGGCAAGGTGAGAGAAAATTCGATCAAAGATATTGTTGTTGTGGATATTGACAGTCGGTCGGTTCACAAACTAGGGAAATACTTTGAATGGCCGAGGACATTTTTAGCGGAAACGGTAAAAAACCTTGCAAAGAAGAAGTCTAAAGTAGTTGGGTTTGACCTTTTATTCGATCAAAGTAGATTTGTAGATCAAGATTCTATCCTATGTAAAAATATCTCAGAGGCAGGGAATGTTGTTGCAGGTTATAATTTTGAAGAAGAGGACAGATATAATTTCATCTATTCGGATTCTTCAGAGACAGAAATAAATTCTATAATAAATTTTGAAAATAATGGATTTTACGCTGAGAGTGAAGATATATTAGACTTTGGATCAAGGAATATTATCAGTTCTGCATCTGCAAGTGGATATCTCGGTATCAGCAGTGATGATGATGGTGTTATCAGGAGGATATCTCTTTTCCGAGAGCATAAAGGCAAACTTTATCCATCGTTTGCGTTAGTAATGTGCATGCAATATCTCGGAGTTTCAGAAAAAGATATTATTTTCAACAACAAAGAGAATGTGATTTTACAAAATGCTCAAGTAGATAGTGTTAAGCAGGATATAGTGATTCCATTGGACTCTGAGAATAGAATGTTGATACATTACAAAGGGACTTGGAAAACTTATCGCACGGTGTCTTTCTATGACATAATGAAAAATAGGCTTGGAAAGAAGACATTTAAAAATAACATCGTTCTCTTGGGATCATCTCTCAGAGGTTTAATGGATCTTAGATCAACTCCGATACAAAAGCACTTACCGGGTGTTGAAGTCCACGCAAGTATCATTAATACGATCATAAAAAATGATTTTATTGCTGAAATAGATCTAGCGTACATAGTTTTGATAATGCTTTTCTTGTCTTTGGTAGTCAACCTCTTGGTAACAAGCAGATTGCACATGTTCTTCTCGACAATGTTCGTTATTATATCATCAATAGCATACTATAAACTTTCATTTTATCTATTCGCCAATGAGAATATTCTTCTTGATATAACAAGACCGATATATTCGATCGTGTTTTCTTTTCTTGTTGCCTATACTATAAGTTACTATAATGAAAACAAGTCTAAAAAACTGATAAAAAGTACTTTGGGCAGATATGTTCCTGAAGTTGTTTCAAAGGAAATGCTGAAAAACCCCGGACTTTTAAAAGTCGGTGGTGTTAAGAAAGAGATCTCAATGATGTTTTCAGATATTCGAGGTTTTACTTCTTACAGCGAAAAGACAGACCCGAAAACTTTGGTAGAATTCTTAAATCATTATCTGAAAGAAATGACCAAAGTTGTTAAGCAAAATAAGGGCACTCTTGACAAATATATGGGAGATGCTGTTATCTGTTTCTTTGGAGCTCCATTGGATTGCGATCACCCAAGATTAGCTTGCAAATCAGCTTTGAATATGCACGAGAATTTAGAGAGTATGCGACCTCATATTAAGGAGGAAATTTTTAGAGATATTCAGATCGGTATAGGGATTAATACCGATATTGTGACCGTAGGAAATATTGGTAGTGATGAGCTTTTTGACTATACTGCTATCGGTGATGGTATGAACTTAGCTTCTCGTTTAGAAGGTTTGAATAAATACTATGGTACAAAAATTTTGATTAGCGGTACGACTTTTGAGTATGTGAAAGATGATTTTATTGTCAGAGAAGTCGATCTTGTGTCTGTGAAAGGGAGGGTTAAACCTGTCAGGATATATGAATTGATCGATTTCAAAGAGGGAAAACTTTTTACTGATGAATTGAAAGATAAGTTGGCGATCTATAACAAAGGATTGAATCTTTATAGAGATGGTGAGTTCTTAAAAGCAAAGGATGTATTTGCAGAAGTAGCTGAGAAATACAAAGATAAGACATCTGAGATGCTTGTTTACAGATGTGGGCAAATGATAGCGGATCCGCCTGTTGATTGGAAGGGTGTTTGGAAAATGGAAGGGAAGTAAAACAAATAAATGCCAATAATAATGAATATTGGTAAAAATTTGATTGACATTTTTAAAGCAAATTCGTAGTTTATGTAAAAACGGATTAGAATTGAAATATCTTAATAAAGAATTCTATGACATATTCAGAAACCGAAAAATTATTAAAAGAATAGATTTTTTCGAATATTTTTCTAAGCAGAATCCAAATTTAAAGAAAAGTACATTCTCATGGCGGATCTACGATCTAAAGCAAAAAGGAATAATCAGGTCTGTTGGAAGGAATTTATATTCTTTATCTGATAAATTTATCTACAAACCAAATTCAGATAAGGAAATCGACAAAATTTCGAATATTATTTCAAAAAATTTTCAATTGGTTAAATATTGCATGTGGAGAACCGGATGGCTTAATGAGTTTACAGTTCATCAAACATTTGAGAATCGAATTATTCTTGAAATCGAAAAAGGTTTAACAGAATCAGTGTATTATTTTTTGAAAGATAATACAAATTTTGATTTATACATCAACCCCGATCATAAAACCATAAATTATTATATATCAGAAAGCAGAAATGCAATAATAATTAAAAATTTGACTTCAAGATCGCCAATTATAAAGTTATCTGATAAGAAGAATATTGTTTTTCCCAGTTTAGAAAAAATTCTTGTTGATATTTTTGCAGATAAATTACTGTACCTTAGTTTTCAGGGTTCAGAATTGATAAATATTTTCGAGAATGCCATAAACAAATATTCAGTAAATTATACAACGATGTATAGTTATTCTAGCAGGAGAGGAGTAAGACAAGATTTGAAGCAGTTCATCAAGGAGAATATTTCCTTTTTTATAGAAGGGGGAAGTTATGATTGATAAACGAAGTTTCACACTTGAATGGATTGAGTCTTTTAAGAAAAAATCTGAGTACAGACATATTCAGACAAATATTCTGGAGAAGATGATATACTCGCTTTACCTTGTCGAACTTTTGAAAAACAAAGGTTTAAATTTTGTTTTTAAGGGTGGGACCAGTCTAGTTCTTCTTATCGAGGAGGATAATCGTTTCTCTATTGATGTTGATATTATCTGTAATCAAAAAAGAAATGTTCTTGAAAAAACATTTGAGGAAATTGTAGAAGATTCAATATTTGTTTCATTTGCGCTCGATGAGAAAAGAAGTTATAAACCCGGGATACCCAAAGCTCATTATATTTTTGAATATGTTTCAAAGGTAAATCCCAAATTTAAATCGAGTATTTTACTGGATATTTTGGATGAAGAAGTTCTTTACCCTGAAGTAATTAACCGACCTGTTAGTACAAGATGGATTTCTAATAAAGGATTATCGTTGATTAGTCTACCTTCAGTAGATTCCATTACAGGAGATAAATTAACTGCATTTGCTCCAAATACAATAGGAATTCCGTATTATAAAGGTAAAAATTCTTTTGGGATGGAAATTTGTAAACAACTATTTGATCTAAGCAGGTTATTTATTAAGATTACCGACATTAAAGTCGTGGCTGACAGTTTCTATAGATTTGCAAAAAGAGAAATTCAGTACAGAAGAATACTTGATAATAGCTTTGATATACTCCCTCAAGCTGCTCTTTTGGATACGATCAGTACTTGTGTTATTATATCTAAGCGGGATGCAAATAAAATCGAACCGGATAAATCTAATTTCAGATTAATACAGGATGGAATAAAATCGTTAAATTCAGGATATTTAATGTCTGGAAATTTCAGATTAGATGATGCAATCAATGCATCAGCCAAAATTGCTTATTTAGCATCAAAAGTATTATCTGATGACTTAAGTGATTTAGGGTTTTACGAAAAGGATGATGTCTCAGAGCTGATTATTCAAGATCCCAAGTGGAATTTTCTTAATAAATTAAAAAAACTTCAGGATAAATCGACATTCTTTTATTGGTATCATGCTTATAAAATATTGGTTGAAATGGATTATGAATTTTTTAAACAAATAGAACGGAAAAAATAGATGAAAAAAGATTTTGATATAATAGTGGTTGGTGCGGGTCATGCAGGTGTGGAATCTGCGTGGATATCGGCTCAGATGAAGAAAAAAGTTTTGTTGATCACTCAAACAGTGGATCAAATCGCCCAGATGTCATGTAATCCTGCTATCGGTGGTTTGGCAAAGAGTCATTTGGTTAAGGAGATCGATATTCTTGGTGGTTTAATGGGTGTTGCTGCTGACAAGACAGGTATTCAGTTCAAGACATTGAATTTATCGAAAGGTCCCGCAGTATGGGCTCTCAGGGTTCAATCTGACAAGAAGAGATACTCTGCATTTGTCAGGTCAAAACTGGAAAAGCATAAAAATATAGATATTTTGCAGGATGAAGTTGTTGATCTGGTTATAAAAGATAATGAATGTCATGGAGTAAAAACTGAGATCAATGGTATTGTTCACTGTAAAAAAGTAATTATCTGCTCAGGTACATTTTTAAAAGCTGTTATTCACATCGGGAAAAAGCAAATTCCATCGGGGAGACTCGGAGAAAAATCATCAGATGCACTTTCAAAACACATGCAAAAGTATGGGTTTGAAGTCGGTAGATTAAAGACAGGTACTCCACCCAGAATTGCAGGTTATTCAATAAATTTCAAAGGTATGGATATACATGGCTCAGATGATCATATTATTCCATTTTCGTTTAGGCATAAGAAAACTTTTTTGAAACAAATTCCGTGTTTTCTTACGAATACAACTCAAGAAACACATTCTATCATTGAGAAAAATTTAGATAAAACAGCTTTATTCTCAGGTCAGATAAAAGGAACAGGGCCAAGATATTGCCCATCTATTGAAGATAAAGTTTTCAGATTCAAAGAGAAAATATCACATAGGTTATTCTTAGAACCAGAAGGTTTGGACACGAATGAATATTACATAAATGGATTTTCATCAAGTTTACCTGTGAATATTCAGAAAAAAGCATTACACACTGTTCCCGGAATGGAAAATGCTCACTTTGTAAGACCTGCTTATGCAATTGAATATGATTATTTTCCCGCATATCAGATAAAGTTAGATCTTGAGACTCGAAGTATTAAGAATCTATATTTTGCAGGACAGATAAACGGAACTTCAGGATACGAAGAAGCTGCTGCACAGGGTTTAATGGCTGCGATAAATGCAGTTCTGAAGATAGATGGGAAAGAAAGTTTTATACTTCAGAGAAATGAAGCTTATATCGGTGTTTTGATCGATGATCTGATTACAAAAGATATCAGAGAACCGTATAGGATGTTCACATCTTTGGCAGAATACAGGCTCGAATTACGCCATGATAACGCTGATTCAAGATTGCTGAGATTTGCAAAGAAATATAAGCTATTAAAGAAAAGTGAAATTAAATATCTTGAAGGAAGATTAGATAATATTAGTGAACTCTTAGAATTCTGCAGCAAAAAGAAGATTCATATGAATAATATTAACGAAATTCTGGAAAGCATCGGAGAAAAAGTATCAAATGAAGGTCTGAAGATAGAAAAATTCCTAAAAAGACCTAAGATCTCCATTGATATGATCATTGATAATGCCGAAATAAATTTTCCGGTAAAGTATTCATACTATGAATTAAAGCAAGCAGAGACATTGATAAAATATGAAGGATATATTGTCAGACAAAAAGAAATGATCGCAAAATTCCAGAAGAATGAAAACATAAAATTGTCACAGGATCTTGATTATTCAGAGTTCAAAGGTTTGAAGAACGAAGCTGTGGAAAAATTGAATAGGATCAAGCCTGTCTCAGTCGGTCAAGCCAGCAGGATTGCAGGTATTTCTCCGGCGGATATATCTGTCGTATTGGTTAATTTAAAAAGCAAAAAAATGTTATAGGAACGCATTCCTGCGTTCCGTACAATATGGTTTCCGTAGGGGACGCAGGAATGCGTCCCGGAAGGAATTAAAAAAAGGAATTAAAAATAATGAACAATGAAATAGCAAATTTAATCCATGAATGTGAAGAAATTTTAGAATTAAAATTCACAGAAGAACAATTTAATAAAATCGAAAAATATTACAAGTTTCTATCTGAATGGAATAAGAAAATAAACCTGATCTCTAGAAAAAATGAAATTCCTGTGCTTAAGAATGCACTATTGGAATCATATTCATTATATGAAGTATTGCAATACGAAGAAGGTGTTTTTCTAGATGTTGGTACTGGAGGTGGTCTTCCAGGTATGTTAATAGCGTGCCTAATGCCGGATGTGAAGATCGAGCTTTTGGATTCAACCAGAAAAAAGACGGTATTCCTACAAAAAGCTATTGATGAATTAAAATTTGAAAATGTATCTGTCATTAACGGTAGACTTGAAGAGCTGAGCAAAAAAGATTATGATAATAAATACGATATTGTATTTACTCGCGGTGTTGGGAATTTCAAGGTAATTACACCTCATTTGCTAAGAGTTATACACGAAACAGGTAATGTTTATATAATGACCGGTGAGGATAACGGAGGATTCTTTAAAAAATATAAGATCTTTGAAAATCCGTACTTAGAAACAAGAATTATCGTACATTTGGATAAGTAAATGTTCAGATTTTTAGATATATTTTTTTACATCCTCATCATTATAGGGATAGTATTTCCCTTTCTACAGAATAAAGATATTGAAAACTCACAAATACTTGTCACGGCAGGAGAAGGCTTATCGCGAACTTTGGATCACTCTATTGATTCTACATACCATTTTCATAATGACAAATTGGATATTCATGTTCAGGTTGAAAATGAAAGGGTGAGAATGATCAAATCTGACTGTAAGACAAAATACTGTGTTAAATACGGTTGGTTAGACAAAAATGATAATGGAAAGATCGTTTGTATGCCTCAGAAGGTTATCATTAAATTTGTAGGAAAGAAAGAAAGTAAAATTGATGCGGTCGTAGGTTAATTTATGAAAATAGTTTATAGTTCACGGGTTTATATTATTGCAGTGTTCGCAGCTTTGGCTTCGATGTTACAGCTGTTAGAAATATTCATAATCCTTCCTATTCCTTTTGTAAAGATCGGTCTTGCCAATGCTATTACTCTGTATTTTTTGAAGAAACGAGAATATGTATCTGCATTTTTCATTAACATGATAAGGATATTCGTTGGTGGATTTTTCAGTGCAAAATTATTTTCTTTACCATTCCTCTTTTCTCTCAGCGGAGGAATTATTTCATTTGCAATAATGTATTTTTTAATAGTTCTTTTCAGAGATAGGATCTCAATCACTGCTGTTAGTGTATTAAGTGCGATTTCGTTTAATTTAACGCAGTATTTTTTATTTTCGAAGATCTTTGGAACGGGACTGGAGTATGACACCACAGTTTCAATAATTGTTTTACTGAGTATTCCTGCAGGAGTTATAACGGCTATTGTTGCCAATGGGATATTGAATATTAAAATGGATATGGTTATAAAAAATTGACGTAAATTAGGAGAGGTAAAAGTGAAAAGAATAATAATGTTGATACTAATCGTTGGATTAACAATGTTTTTATATCCAACACCGGCAGATCCGAGTAATAATAATGAAGTGAAGAAATCGGGAAAAGGTCATTACGATAAATCTGATGACATATACATAGGTAAAGAAAGTGATGCTCCTAAAGATACGACACTGTATAAATCAGAATCTGATGCAGCTGTAGCTCAAAAGTACAAAAAGAAAAGAAAACCAAACGAAAAGATCTATTATGGTAAGGATAATAAGAAAATGGTTTTGATACCGGCTCAGAGTTTTGAAATGGGTAGTGATGAAGGTTCCAGTATCGAAAAACCTGCTCACAAAGCTAAAGTTAGAGCTTTTTATATGGATGCGACCGAAGTGACTAATATTCAATTCAAAAGATTTTTGAAAGATTCTGGCTATAAACCAAAAGGAAGTTTGGAGCATTTGAGAGATAAGAGATTTAATCAGGATGCTCAGCCGATCGTGGATGTGAGTTATTATGATGCTGTTGCCTATGCTAAATGGGCAAAAAAGAGGCTCCCAACAGAAAGAGAATGGGAGTGTGCTGCCAGAGATGGAAATGGGTCGAAATACCCTGTAGGTGAAACGATATCTACCAGTAAAGCTCGATATGGTATGCGAATAAATACAGGAAGCACCACTAAGACAGGAAGTTATAGACCTAATAAATATGGAATATTTGATCTAGCAGGAAATGCAGCTGAATGGGTATCAGGAGTGCTATCGGCTTATCCTGGAAATAAAGGATTAATAGGATATGGAAAAAATAGGATAAGCAGAGGTGGATGTTGGTCTTCTAAAGAAAAAGAGATGACAGTGTATAGTAGAAAATCATTAAATATTTCAAATTCTACAGGTAGTATTGGGTTTAGATGTGCTATTGATCATGATTTGGTTATGAGAAGAGCGAATAAAAAATAGATGTAGGGGCGTATCGACATACGCCCTAAAATAGATTTAAATAACGATGTAGGGGACGATTTCTTTTCGTCCCCTTTTTTATAAAACGAAAAAAGGCTCGTAGTTACACGAGCCTTCTTTCTGGGAGGAGATTTTTTTTGAGACCCTGAAATAAATTCAGGGTGACATTATTTTATTTCTTTTCTTCGTCATCATCAACAACTTCAAAATCAGCATTCTCTACATCTTCCTTAGCATCCGCTTGAGGTTCTCCTTTTGGTTGATGCTGTGATGGATCAAATCCTTCTGCTCCTTCTTGACCGGGTTGTTCACCTGCAGCTTTTTGCATCTTCTCACTTATCTCATGCCATACCTTATTATGCTCTTCGGTAGCCATTTTGATAGTTTCGACATCATCACCTTTAAGAAGTTCTTTCAATTTATCAACACCTGTCTGTAATTTTTCTTTGTCAGCAGGGTCAAGTTTATCTTCAAGATCTTTGATCAATTTTTCAGTTTGGAAAATTGTTTGATCAGCAGCATTTCTTGCATCAGCAACTTCTTTTTTCTTCTTATCTGATTCTTCGTTAGCTTTTGCATCAGCTTTCATTCTTTCTATTTCTTCATCGCTAAGACCTGATGAAAATTCAATCTTAATATGCTGAGTTTTTCCTGTTGCTTTATCTTTCGCAGAAACGCTCAAGATACCGTTTGCATCAATATCGAATGTTACTTCGATCTGTGGAACTCCTCTAGGTGCAGGTGTAATACTATCCAGTTGGAATCTTCCGATAGTTTTATTATCAGGAGCCATTGGTCTTTCACCCTGTAGTACATGGATATCAACAGCAGGTTGATTATCTGCAGCAGTAGAGAAAGTTTCAGTTTTCTTAGTAGGAATAGTAGTGTTAGCATCAATAAGCTTTGTCATTACACTACCCATAGTTTCTATACCAAGTGATAATGGAGTAACATCTAAAAGAAGTACATCAGTAACATCACCGGCTAAGATACCTGCTTGAATTGCAGCTCCAAGAGCAACAACTTCATCAGGGTTAACACTTTTATTAGGCTCTTTTCCGAAGAAAGCTTTTACAGCATCTTGAACTGCAGGAATTCTTGTAGAACCACCAACCATGATAACCTCTTTGATCTCACTAAGATCAATACCAGCATCTTTGATTGCAATCTTACAAGGATCAATAGATCTCTTTACAAGGTCACTTGTAAGGTCATTGAATTTAGCTCTTGTCATAGAAATATCTAAATGTTTAGGTCCATCTTGAGTTGCAGTAATAAATGGTAAATTTATTTGAGTCTGAGTTCCTGAAGATAATTCCATTTTAGCTTTTTCAGCAGCTTCTTTAAGTCTTTGTAGAGCCATTGGATCTTTTTTAAGATCAATACCGTCAGATTTATTAAATTCATCAGCTAAATAATCGATCAATCTTTGGTCAAAATCATCACCACCAAGGTGAGTATCACCGTTTGTTGATTTTACTTCGAAAACACCATCTCCAATTTCTAAGACAGAAATGTCAAATGTACCACCACCAAGGTCATAAACTGCAATTATGCCTTCAGTTTTTTTTATCAAGACCATAAGATAGTGCTGCTGCAGTAGGCTCGTTTACGATCCTTTTTACATCTAATCCTGCAATAACTCCTGCATCCTTTGTCGCTTGTCTCTGTGCATCGTTAAAATATGCGGGAACAGTAATAACAGCTTCAGTTACTTTAGTTCCAAGATAACTTTCAGCAGCTTGCTTTAATTTTTGTAAAGTAATGGCAGATATTTCAGGAGGTGTAAATTCTTTGTCATCTATTTTTACCTGAACAACGCCATTGCTATTTTGTGTTATTTCATAAGGAACTTCTTTGATCTCTTGCCCAACTTCATCAAATTTTCTTCCCATGAATCTTTTAATTGAATAAATAGTTTTTTGCGGGTTAGTAACTGCTTGTCTTTTTGCAGGTCCACCAACTAATCTTTCACCGTTCTTTGCAAAAGCTACAACTGATGGAGTTGTTCTTCCACCTTCAGCATTTGTGATTATAACCGGTTCATTTCCTTCCATAACAGCAACGCAGCTGTTTGTAGTTCCCAGGTCAATACCAATTATTTTTCCCATAATGTGCTCCTTTTTATAATTTCATTTATTATTTCGTATCTACGACCTATTACAATACAAATAGCGTGCCAAAATACTAAAAACCTTAAATCAGCTACGAAATTACAACTGCTCATATTGAGATGGGCATAAGAAACAAGGCTTGTGTCAGGATATTGTCAGGTTTTAGAGAATTATATTAAAATTGCAAAATGAAGGTTATATGCTTAAATTTGGTTGAACAAACAAATTTAAGTGGAAAAACACATGGAAAGTCTTCAGTCATGGTGGCAAACATTACCGTATTATATTGATCCTACAATTTTCTCATTGGGAAGTTTTCAGCTGAAATATTACGGACTTATGTATATTTTTGCATTTTCTACTGTGTATATAATTGCGAGAAACAGGGTCAAAAGAGAGAAATTCGAATATACGAATGATCTGATAGAAAATTATTTCTTTACAATCATTATATTCGTTCTCATCGGAGGAAGATTAGGATATGTTCTTTTTTATAATCTTAACTATTTTATTTATAATCCGTTAGAGATAATACTCCCTTTCAAATTTGCCGGTGGTTTTAAATTTACCGGTATTGCCGGAATGTCTTATCACGGAGCAACAATAAGTGCATTTTTAGGTACATATTTATTTTGTAGAAAGAATAAATTAAATTTCTTTAAATTTTCAGATTTTATAATTCCTGCAGTTCCTCTTGGATACACGTTTGGCCGGTTAGGTAATTTTATAAACGGTGAATTATACGGAAGAGTTACGGAAAGTTCGTGGGGTATGTAT
>WTAK01000091.1 GCA_013139625.1 Candidatus Delongbacteria bacterium
TGCATTTAAATGTTGTTTTGTTCTTGAGAAAAGATGAGGTTGAAACATTACTATAATCCTTCCCTTATGATTTTCTCTGATATCATCCAATGAATTTAAAACTTCTGTTGGGTGATGTGCATAATCATCCATGAATATAAAGTTTTCATCTCTATATATTATTTCTTGTCTTCTTTTCAATCCTTTGAACTTAGTTGCCATGCTTTTAAGCTCTTCACCTGTAAAACCATACTCTGCTAATAATGCAAGACATGAAAGCATATTATATACATTGTGCTTACCTGAGTAAGTATATTCTATCTTTGCCAAGTATATATCATTCTGCATAAGATCAAATTGTGTTCTAAAATTCGAATAATCTATATTGATTGCTTTATATTTGGGGCCATTATTTAATCCCACACTTATTAGTTTAGCTTTTGAATTTTCAACTGCTGAAAGTACATTTTTATCATCTGCATTATAGAGCAATAACGAATCCTCATTCAGTTTAGATATTAATTCTTTGAACCCATCAATTAAGCCATTAATATCTCCATAGATATCCAAGTGATCATCATCAATATTCAACACTATAAGATCCTTAGGATACATCTTTAAGAAACTCTTATCGTATTCATCAGCTTCGACTATTAAATATTTATCATCACCTTCGTAATAATTTGAGTTTAATCTGACCGACTCTGCCCCAATTATTGCCGATATATTAAAATCAGGATCTTTATACAACATATCTGCAAGCATCACTGACGTTGTCGATTTTCCATGAGAACCGGCAATTAAGATCGAATGTGATGCCTTAGTTATCTGACCCAAAAATTCTGCTCTTTTGTATAATTCTATATTTTTTTCTTTAGCTATTTTATATTCATAATTATCTGACCTAACAGCAGCTGAGTAAATAGCTATATCCACGTCTTTCAAGTCACTTGTATGACCTTGAATAGGAAAAATACCAACACTGTTCAAAAGATTAAATGAATCATTTAGAAGATCTGAGCCAACTACATCATGACCAAGCTTTTTACAATGTATAGCTAAAGGCATCATTCCTGCCCCGCCTATGCCGATAAAATGTATTTTTTTATTTAATTTTTTGCTCATTTCCATGCTTAAGTTGATTAGATTTATATGATATATTAAGTAATACTCCAAGGCTGAACATTGTCATCATTAGAGATGTTCCACCATAGCTTACTAAAGGTAATGGAAGACCTGTTGGTGGCACTAAGCCAATTGTTATTGCCATATTGAAGATTGCATAAACAGCGATAGCTATTGTAATTCCATTCGCTAATAAAAATCCATAGAAATCAGGTGCATTCTTTGCTATTATAAATCCTCTCTGGATCAGTAATATATACAATAGTATAACAATGGTAGTACCCAAATAGCCAAATTCATCTCCGATTATCGAAAAGATAAAATCATTGTGTGGCTCCGGAAGATAAAACTCTTTTTGTCTTGATTCTCCAAGACCAACTCCACCAAATCCACCGTTTCCAAAACCTATCAAGGACTGCTCTACCTGCCAACCTTTACCTGCAACATCATCCTTTGGAGAGAAGAAAGTTGCAAATCTATCTAAGCGATACGGCTGGATTATAGCAATTGCAATAATAACTGGTAAAAGAATTGTTACGAATGTTGCTGTCAAATGAAGTAGTTTCATACCACTTATATAGAATAACAAATAGCCTATAATGAATATCATCATCGAAGTTGAAAAATCCGGTTGATAATAAACAAGCCCTACTATCACTGCTAATATTCCAAGATGGATCAAATAACCTTTCTTATAATTTGTAATTATGTCTTTGTATTTGTTCAGAGAAAAAGCAAAGAAAAATACTACAATATGCTTAGCCAACTCACTAGGCTGGAAGCCAAATATCCATCTTTTACTTCCCTTAATTGATTCACCCTGATTAGATATTAGAAGATACAATAATAAAAACACAGTCACAGCTAGACCAATATGGATCAAATACTTATTACTATAATTTTTATAGTTAAAATTCATTGCAAATATCAATGCTCCCATTCCTACCGATGCATTTATTAGTTGATGGGTAATAAAGTAATTTTGATTATTAAATTTATATTCTGCGATAAAAGAACCGGAGCTTATTACCATGATCGACCCAAATATCAATAAACTTATGATAGCTAAAAACAACCATTTGTCGTAATATTTATTATCTTCTATCTTTGCTCTGATCATATTATTTCACCAACCTCTCTAGTTCTAACCCACGAGATGCTTTGATTATTATTTTTTCTTCTGTATTTGCAAGACCATCAAAGGCTTCCTGCAACTCATCTATGTTATAAAAGAACTTTACTTTACTTTTATCCTCAATTGCATCATAACAATTCTTCATGTCTTCGCCGATAAGTAATAATTTTTTATATCTTATTTCATTGAACAATAGTCCAATATTTCTATGCTCCTCTTTTGAACTTTCTCCAAGTTCGAACATATCTCCAAGTATAAAAATATAGCTATCATTTATCTCTGCCATATCATTAATAACACCTTTCATAGATGATGGGTTTGCATTGTAGCAATCCAGAATAACTTTAGAATTCTTATAGCTAATTTCTTCGTATCTTTTATCATAAGGCTTAAAGTTCTTTAATTTTTCTTTGATAACAGAATCTTCAATACCGATATACTTTGCTATAGTTGTTGCTGCAATAGCATTTTTCACATTCAGAACACCCGGCAGAGATAGTTTTATTTTTTGATCCTTATAATTAAACTGCCCGTTACCATACTCATCTATTCCTACTTCCGAATAATTGTATGAATTATCTTCAGTTGATCCATAAGTAACAACATTACCTTTATTCCAATTCTTTAAATATTTATCATCACTATTAACAAACACTATACCATTGTGATCATGAACATATTCAAACAGCTCTTCTTTAGCTTTCTTAACACCTTCTCTGGAACCAAAGAACTCAAGATGTGCATCACCGATATTAGTTATAATTCCCATGTCAGGTGCTGACATCTTAGATAGGTAAGCTATCTCTCCATGGTGATTAGCACCCATTTCAATGATAGCATATTCGGTGTCTTCTTTTATGTTCAACAGAGTTAAAGGAACACCCTGATGATTATTATAATTCTTTAAAGTTCTGATAGTTTTAAATTCATCCTTCAATATATCGTAAAGCATTTCTTTAGTAGTAGTTTTCCCATTTGAACCTGTTATTGCAATAATCTTAGCTTTTGATCTTAATCTCCAGAATGAAGCGATCTCCCCCATTGTAATTTCCACATCTTTACTATAGATAACAGGGAAATTATTAAAATTATCATATCCTACTTCAACAATTGCAGCACTGATGTTCTCTTCTAAAGCATTTCCAATAAAATTATGACCGTCTGCATTTCTTCCCTTCAGAGAAAAATATAAATATCCGGCTTTAACTTCACGAGAATCAATTGCACCTCCGGTGATCATTCTATCCAGATCAATAAATTCAAATTTGGATATTGACGGCAATTCTAATATTTCATTTAATTTAATCATACTTTATCTATGTTCTATTATATTCTTCTACAACTTTTTTATCTGAGAAAGGGTAATTAACTCCATTTATCTCTTGGTAAGTTTCATGACCTTTTCCGGCAATTAGGATAACATCACCTTCTTCTGCTTGGTCTATAGCTGCAATAATTGCTTTTTTTCTATCCTGAATAACTTCATAATTCGCAGTGCTGATCCCTTCTAAGATCGATGAAATAATTATAT
>WTAK01000292.1 GCA_013139625.1 Candidatus Delongbacteria bacterium
AGCAGCAACAGCAATAGGTGACTTCACCTTAAAATCTCTGGAATTCTTATCTGATCTATTTACATTTGTCCAAGTCTCACCATGGATCAAATTACCAACGAATGCGATATTCGGTTTGTCTGAATAAGATTCAAAAACATACTTTGATTTCTCACTGATCCTGATAGTACTGCCATCATTAAGAATGATCTCACATTTGGATTCTTCTCCGGTAATCAAAGTATCAAGCTCAAATATCTTATCTTCTTCATCAATATCTTCGTTCTCTTTGGAGCCTTTATGTTTTACCGATATTTCACCAAGTCTAAAATCAACTTCACCGATACTGTTAGCAGTAATTTTTACAGCTTTTTTGGCAGGAGCTTTATCAGTTGGAGTATTTATAGCCAATTCTCCGTTATCAATACTCATGCCTGTTGCAAATGCGACCATCACATACAAAAACACTATAATAATTATTTTCTTCATAATTCCTCTCCGGAAAT
This sequence comes from Candidatus Delongbacteria bacterium, assembly GCA_013139625.1. Taxonomy (GTDB): domain Bacteria; phylum UBA4055; class UBA4055; order UBA4055; family UBA4055; genus WTAK01. The sequence goes on from WTAK01000292.1 coordinate 486, forward strand.
ATTTCAATTTTCATCTATGTTTAAACTAACTTAGATATTTTTTGATATTTTATCAAGGATTAACTTTGCGATTTCTTCCTTACTTAAAGATGGAAGTTCCTCTACATTATCAGAAGTTACAAAACTGACCTTATTATTGTGTGACCCAAAAGCGGGATTATCTACTGTGATAGAGTTCAGAACAATAAAGTCTGCATTCTTCTTGGATAATTTCTTCTTTGCATTTTCTATTGCATCATTCGTCTCCATAGCAAAACCTACTATGACCTGAGATTTTTTCCTCTTCCCCATTTCAAAAAGAATATCTTTCGTTCTCTTTGCAGGAAATGCGATTTTATCATCAGTCTTTTTAATCTTGATCGGAGAAACTTCAAATGTATAATCGGCTACAGCAGCTGACATTATTAGGCAGTCGCAGCTATCAAACTCTTTATCAACAGCATTGTACATCTCTTCTGCTGAGATAACATTTATTCTTTTCACTTTTGAAAACACTTCTTGATCAGTAGGTCCTGTGATGAGGATCGTCTCAGCACCCATCATTGCAGCTTGTTCAGCTATCTTGAATCCTGTTATGCCGGATGATCTATTCGTTAAATATCTGATTGGATCAAGCGATTCCTCTGTCCTTGAAGCAGTTATAACTATTTTCTTTCCTTCAAGCACATTACTTCTATCTAAATAAAATTTTGATTCTCTGAAAATATGCTCAGGTTCTGCCATACGCCCCTTACCTTCATAACCACAGGCAAGGTCTCCTGTGTCAGGCTCAATAAACTCGACACCATGTGATGCTAAGAAGTCCAGATTCCTTTGAACAGCAGGATTATTATACATCTTAGTATTCATTGCAGGAGCGATTAATATTTGTTTGTCGAAAGCCAAAAGCGAAGTTGACAGAGCATCGTCTGCAATACCATTGGCAAGTTTGCCTATAATATTGGCAGTTGCAGGAGCTACGATAAAAAGATCTGCCCAGTCTGTAATAGAAATATGCTCATGAGGTTTGTCGTTCCACTCAGCAAAAGAATCAGAATAAACATTGTTATTCGAAAGACTTCTCAGAGTAACTTCTCCAACGAACTTTAGTCCGTTCTCAGTAGCAATAACCTTTACTTCTGCACCAGCTTTTACAAGATACCTGATCAAATAACAACTTTTGTAAGCAGCTATTCCACCTGTAATACCCAATATGACTTTCTTCCCTTTCATGAACTTACTCAATATCCTTTAAATCCTCATACCCGAAATCCAACTTCTCATTCATCATCTCATCAATGGCAACTCTAATCGCTTTTGGAAAAACCGGTAGATCTTCTTCAATTGAATCAGAAAAATAATCTCTCACGTATTCACCATCAGCTTTCTCATTTATAAGTTGATTTCTTTGTCTTTCGAACTCTTCATTGTTAGCTTTTTCAATTTGCCTGATCCTCTTACCTAAGATCATGATAGATTCGTAAATGTTTTCGGATTTATGTTCCAACTGCTCTTGACTGATCTTTCTGTCATCTTTGTCGTAGGTCTTTTCCATGTTTTCTCCCTAATTTATATTTATATTTTTTAATATCTTCGTTATTTCATCAACCGCGTCAGTAATCTTTTCGTTTTTTACCTGATGATCATAGTGGTCGATCTGATCTAATTCTGTTTGTGCGTATTTCAATCTTTTTTCTATAGTTTCAGAACTATCTGTATCTCTTGTCTCTAATCTTATCTTTAGATCTTCGATAGAAGGAGGATAAATAAATATCATGACTGAATCATCCGGGTAGGCTTTTTTAATTTCTAAGGCTCCCTGAACATCAACGTCAAAGATAATATTCTTTCCTTCGTTCAATGATCTATCAACATAGCTTTTTAATGTACCATAATAATTTTCATAAACGTTCTTGTACTCTACAAATTCATCCGCTTGTATATTTTCCTGAAAATCTTCTTTAGTAAGAAAAAAATATTCAACTCCATTTTTTTCATTACCTCTGGGTTTTCTTGTCGTTGCAGAAATAGAAAATTCCAACTGACTGAAGGTTTTCATTAATTCAGTGATGATCGTAGTCTTCCCTGTCCCTGACGGTGCGGAAAATATTAATAATTTGCCTTTACTCAATATTAAACCTGCACTCTTATATTTTCAATATCTCTACTCAACGTTCTGAACCTGCTCTCTGATATTTTCAATTATTTCTTTCAATTTAACTGAAATATGTGATATCTCGGTTAAATTCGTTTTAGCTGATGTAGTACTTGCTTCTCTGTGCAATTCCTGAACTATATTGTTCAATATCTTACCTAACGGCTTATCAGATTCCATTGTCTTTTTGAATAACGCAATGTGAGCTCTTAGCCTCGTGATCTCTTCTGAAATATCAACTTTATCACTTATCAATACTAATTCATGCTCTAATCTCTCTTTGTTGATCGAATTAGCATCTACAAATTTATCTACTCTTTCTTTTAGCCTGTCATACTGGATCCGTACAGCGTCCTTAGAATGTTTTTCTATCTCATCAACAAATTGTCCAAGCTCAAATAATCTAATATCGAAGTCATTATTTAATTCATTACCTTCTAGATCTCTGTATTTGTTTATATCTATGATAGCTTCATCCAAAGCAGACAAGACCGCTTTAACAGTATCATCATCTCCTTCGTCTTTCTGAGGCTGAGCAAATATATCATTGAATTTGAGTAAAATATCTAAAGTTACCTCACCACCAAGATTTAATTTCTGCTTAAGATCATTCAGCATATCTGTGTACATTTGAGCAACATTTTTATCTATAGCTCTGATATTCTGTGCTGCAGGCTTTTTAGTAAGATTAACAAAAGCGGTTACACTTCCTCTTGCCATACCAGACTTAATAACATCTCTGAATTTCATCTCTGTACCACTTAAAAATGATGGCATTCTGAAACTAAGATCTAGAAATCTATGGTTAACACTTTTTATCTCCACTTGAATATCATATAGCTCAGTTGATGCTGAACCCTTACCATAACCTGTCATTGATCTAATCAAACCTAATCTCCATTTTTTAGAGTGAAATTACTCCACTTCTTTTCCATTTATCATTGCTTTTCCACGAGGATTTTTCACCTCATAGGATTCGAACTTATCATCAGTTGTAAATCCGTCACCGTATAAAGTATCTTTCTCATTTTTTATCATCATCACTGGTGAATCAGTAGTTATTATAGCTTCTTTACGCAACCATGTCAGTGTATCGGTATAAAGAACATAGCCTGTTGTTGATTTGAAAACTACATTATCAATAGCCCTGAATATTCCCTTAAGATCATTTACTGCACCTCGATCACTTATCAATTCGCCGGTCTGTTTCTCTTCTTCAAAGAAAAGTAAGGTCATACCCGAGTCTATTACACTTTCAGAGTATTTTGAATTTCCAAGATTATCTCTTTCTACTATTCCACCTTTGAACTTAGCTTTCAATTTTCCTGAGTTCGTTATCATAACATCCATATCCCAGATCTTATTCTCAGGAAGATTCCCTACAGGACCATTGGAAGTTACCTTAGAGTTTTCAGGTTGTTTACTGCATGACATCAACTGTAAGAGCAGTAGTATGACAATTAATTTAGTCAAGATATCTGCCCTTTGCTGCTTCAAGTTTATTATCTCTTTCTAAGATATATTGCAAGAACTCTCTTACTGCTCCATTGCCACCTTTTGCTTTTGTGACAACATCTACTCTTTTTTTGATCTCATCATCAGCATCTGCCGGAGAACCTTTCAATCCTGCGTGTTTCATAGCTGACCAATCGAACCAGTCGTCACCAATGTATGCTATTTCTTCATCACTGAGTGATAATTCTTTTTTTAATAACATATACGGCTCTTCTTTATCCATATATCCGGCATATATCCTATCAATGCCTAAAACTTCTGCTCTTTTATTTACGATCTCACCAAAACCACCGGTAATGATAGCTAGTTCGATACCTGCTGAAGGTGCTATGTGTCTGATAAAGAAACCATCTTTAACACAAAATGGTTTTATAGATTCTCCATCTGCTCCGTAGAACACTGTTCCATCTGTTAGAACACCATCAACATCTAATATCACTAATTTTATTTCTTTTGCCATTTATTTTCCTAAGCTATTTTGTATTGAAAGACACCTTACCAAGACTTCTTCAAGCTTGTCTAAATTCAACATTGATTTTCCATCCGACAAAGCTTTTGCAGGATCAGGATGAGTTTCAATGAATAAGCCATCAACCATTCCTGTTGCTATTGCTGCTGAAGCCATCTGCATTACATATTCGGGCTGTCCTCCTGAGACATTTCCTTCTGCTGCAGGTCTTTGAAGTGAATGTGTAACATCGTAGATAACAGGATAACCTGCTTGTTTCATCTCCATGAAGTTTCTAAAATCAACAACAAGATTATTATACCCAAAAGTCGTACCTCTCTCGGTAAGCATAATTTTATCATTACCTGTTGATCTTACTTTCTCTGCGGCTAAGTTCATTTCATTTGCAGAACCGAACTGCCCCTTTTTAATATTTACGATCTTTCCTGTTTCACCTGCACTGGTCAATAGATCGGTTTGTCTGAATAGGAAAGCCGGTATTTGGATTATATCTACAACTGAAGATACAATGCTTGCTTCTTCAGGTATATGAATATCTGTAACCAGTGGTAAAGAATATTTTTTCTTTACATTGGATAAAATTTCTAATCCTTTTTCTATACCGGGGCCTCGGAAAGAATCTATGCTTGATCTATTTGCTTTTGTAAATGAACTTTTGAAGACAAGATCAATATCTAATTTCGCTGAAATATTTTTCAATCTATCAGCGATCTCAAGAATAATACTTTCGGACTCAATTACACACGGTCCTGCGATTAAAAAAAACTTTTGTCTTTCTTTTGAAAAAATATCTTTAACATCGAATAGAGGTTCCATTTCTTTTCCCATTATTATACCTAGTTAACAAGGATTGAGAAAATAAGCAATTTTTACTAATAAAACAAGAACAAAATATTACGAAAAAGCGTAACTTTTTCTAAAAGATTAAAAGTTGGTGACTTTGGGGTAGTGACTAGAGTTAGTAACTAAGGTTAGTTGCACAGGCATTGCCTGACAAAGGGATCTGATCCCCTTGTTGCAACTACTTCAATAACAGCATCTTCTTACTTATTTTTAGATCATCTGTCTTTAGCATGTAATAATACATTCCACTGTTCAGATCACTGGCTTCAAAAAGTATGCAATGACTACCTGCTTTGAGCTCTTCATCTAATATCTTCTTTACAAGCTGACCTGCTACATTGTAAAGTAATAATTCTACTTTATCAGTTTTGTTTATGTAAAATCTAATATTCGTACTCGGGTTAAACGGATTAGGGTAATTCTGGTAAAGTTCACAATTGTCCATTGTAAATTGTTCATTGTAAATTGATGTTACGTCGTATTCGTAACACCCAATATCCGGCAAACTATCTCTTTCAAGTCCTGCAAGATCGTACAAAGGTACATCGTCTGTCCATATACCTGCATCTCTTAAAGGCGAGCCGGCTTGTATCATGTAGTTTCCATTGTCTGGATCTGAGAAGTAAGGTGAAAATTCATCACCTGCATTGTTTTCTGAAAGATTGATATTGTCTTCACCGTAATAGCCACCTGCTATTGCACAATGATCTATTGTTTGTACAGGTTCATAATATTCTTCGTATTCATATGAAAAAGTATTAGCATCGCCCCAAATTACGCTGTTTTGAATAATTTCGACATTATCACCACCGTATATCGCATCACTTTTTATATGTATTCCGCTCCCTCTAGGTGCAACATTATCAACAATTGTACAATTATGTATTCTTAATGTATCTGAATCACCAAAAGTACCATATTCCGCCCAATGATAGATACCTCCACCATCCTTACCTGCTGTGTTTTGAGTAATTAAACAATTTCTTATTGTAGGGTATGCACCATCAGTCAATATTCCACCACCTGAAACTTCAGCCGTATTTTCAGTCACTATAGTATTTTCTAAAATAGGATAAGCAGGATTGGTTAAGATAGAAATACCACCTCCATAGAGAGCAAAATTATTTTTCAATATACAATTTCGTATTTTAGAGGAAGAGAGTCTGTTATATATACCACCACCCATATGAAAGTTACCCGTTGTAATACTACCATCTGCATACCCGTCCTGAATTGTAAATCCGTCAATCACATTAGTGGTGTCAGATCCCCCTAAATTTTGGATTACATGGTAGCAATTATCCTCTTCATATCCTTTTACACCTATGTCTCCGGAAAGTATTGTTTCATTTTCCTTTATATTTCTTTGCTCAATCAAAGTTTCATTGCCGTTAAAACCGCCGTAGAGCTTCTTGTCATTTACTAAAGCAAAGTGCTTCTCTCTTTCTGTCGTTCCGTTATAAACATTTATCCGAGGCCAGTTTGTCGGTATATATTTTCCTTTTGCTACCCAAATCTCTTTAGTATTAGGATGATCTATTCCATTTTGCAATTCATTTCCGTTCAATGAACTTGCCCAAGATGAACCATCTCCTATTCCGTCTTCTTCCACATAAACAATTCCGTTTATATCAGGATTTATTACTATCGAATCTGTTGTTGTAAAGCTAAGTTTTTCATCGGCATAAATGCTATCTATTCGATTCTCGCAATATGCCCTGTAATAATATGTTGTATTTGGAGATAAGCCTGTAAGAAATATTTCAAATTCTCCTTCGTTTAAGAATTCCAATAATTTAACAAGCGTACCTTCCGTTTCAGGATCGGATCCGCTTGTTGTACTGTATTTTATTCCTTTTGCTATAAGTTGAGTTCCACCGTCATCCGTTATATTTCCTTTAAGGGTTGCATAAGTAGGAAATATATTCTCAGCTGGTAAAGTTGATACCATTGGTAGTACTGCATTAGAATCTGTACTCTCGTATTCGTAAGCTCCTATGTCGTAGCATAATCCCTGAGGTCTTGGAGTAGAACTTATATCGGTTTCGAGTGCATTCCAATAAATACCGGTATCTGTACAACAT
>WTAK01000379.1 GCA_013139625.1 Candidatus Delongbacteria bacterium
GATCACTCAATTCATTAAAATATTTTTCAAATAAAGCTATTATTTTTTTATCTTCATAAGGAAATTCGTGATTCAATTCCCACATACCATCTTTACTATTTTTATAATGATCATATAGTTTTAATTCTTCTTTTATCTCAAGCTCGCAGGTCTCCCATTGGTGACAGTGCACAAACTCATGCAGGATCGTAACAAAATCTTCTGTAGTGCTGAATACATCTTTACCGAGAACGGCAGCACTTTTATTATCATAAAAATCTAGAGTAAATGATGCTTGAACCATTGGAGGTATTTCAAATGGGAATTCCGATTCTTTTACCAATTTATAATCATTGATTTCATCTCCATCGTAAACAGAAACATTCTTCCCATCTGCAATAGCAATCGGATGCTTTGAAAATATCAATCCATTATCAAACGCTAGTTTGAATATTTTATCGATCTCAATAAATTTTTGAATCATGTTAGTTCCGATTAATTATTAAATCCAATTTTTGACCCTAAGACCATTAACTCGCTTGAACTCTTTCTCATTATTAGTAATCAGTGTCAAATCCAACGCCAACGCATGTGATGCAATCAATAAATCCATAGGACCAATAATGGAACCTTTTCTTTCTAAATCAGCTCTGATACGACCATAAAATAATGCAGCATTATCATTATATTCCATAATATTTATCGGAGAAAGAAATTCCGTAAGAGCAATTCTATTTTTTGCAGGTGCAGAACTTTTTTCGACACCATATGCTAGTTCACTTAACGTTATGATAGATATTGCAATGTCATCAATTTTCATTTTCTTCAATTTTTCAATAACAGATATTGGTTTCTTTTTGATAATGTATATACAAATATTTGTATCAAGCATGTATTTCATTAAAAGTTATCTCTATCTTCATATTTTTGAGTGCTTCTGTTCGACATATAGTCTTCAGTAAATTTATCAAGACTTTTAACAAAGGTGTCCCAAGGTTTGCTTTTTGGAAATAAAATTATCATTCCATCAATCTTATTAACATAAACTTCATCTTCATTAAGTCTGAATTCTTTGGGAAGCCTGACTGCCTGACTTCTACCGTTTAAAAATACTTTTGCTGTTTTCATAATAACCCCCAATGGTATATATCTTAATATATATCATTTTTTGTCATTTGTCAAATAGTTTTATTTTTATAAGTATTTCATCCAAATACAATCAGACAGATCCACAAATATATGCATAAGTAATCCAATTCCAATGATCCTAGTTTTAGGTATAAAACTCAAAATAAAATATACTCCTATCGCATAGTAAGAATGTAACGGATGAAACCCGATACTACATCTTGCGGGATCAAAGATAGGTGTTGCCAGTAGATGGTCTAGGTCGATAACATAGGCTACCAGCATAATAAGCCAAGCTTTCTTCCAGTTACTACGAAAAAAGAACCAAGCAACTAAGCCCGGTATTAAAAGATGTAAACTATTATGTATTATTGATTGTAAAATAATTATTCCTTAACTGATTTTTTCTCACAATCACTTTTGATCAAAGTCAAAAACAACGCAGAAGAAATACCCGCAGATCCAAAGATCATTAACATCACCATAATCTGATACCTTGCAGCAATAAGCGGAGTAACTCCTGAAAGAATTTGCCCTGTCATCATACCCGGAATAGAAACTATTCCAACTGCAAATAAAGAATTGGTTATCGGTATAAGAGATGTTTTTAGGGCAATAGGTTTTGCAACGCAAAAATCCTTCCCGTGCTCCATTTCAGATGATAATCGATCCATTGCCAAACTTATAGAATTAAGTGAATTTGAAAATATCATACCTGCCAGAGGGATCATTTTACTAGGAAGAAACCAAGGATCTATTGCTAAAGTTCCTTGTGTAACAAGTAAGAGAGTCGATCCGCCTCCGATAATTATAGCTATGAAAGCCTTAATAAACATCTGCTTTTTATTCTCTTTGATACCTCTAAGACTTATCCATGAAGATGACAATAGCATTACTAAAAGTACCGCTAAAATGATAAGTGAAATTTCAGCTTTGAAAATATATGCTAGAACATATCCAACAAGAAATAATTGAACCAACATTCTAAATACAGCGTAGATCGCATTCTTATAATCAAGTGACCATTTAAATAGAATAAAAATAATGACGATAGTTGGTATCGCTGCTATTGCCAAATTACTAAGTGGGATCATCATAATTTAGTCTCTCCTTCCAAAGATTCTTAGCAGCATTAAGAATAAATTAATGAAATCTAAATAAAGTCGTAAAGCACCCATGATAGCTTCTTTTTTATCTTCATCAGTACCTTCATTTCCGATGATATTCATCTGCTTTATCTTTTGAGTATCATAAGCAGTCAAACCTGTAAATACAATTACACCAATGTAAGTTACCAGCCAATATAAAGCACTGCTTGCCCAGAAAATATTCACAACAGAGCCAATGACAATACCGATCAAACCCATGAATAAAAAGCTTCCCCAACTGGTAAGATCTTTCTTGGTCGTATAGCCGTAAAAACTCATTGCTCCGAACATTGCAGCGGTTGTGAAGAATGCATTTGAAATTGCTGCTGAAGTATATACTATAAATATAAATGATAAGGTCAGTCCATTCAATGCAGCATAGAGCATAAATACGAAAGTAGCTGTAGATGCACTCATTTTCTTTATAGCAACGGCAAGATAACCAACTGCAAAAAGTTCTCCGATGAAAAGTCCCATAAATATCATAGGGTTTCCGAACATGAAACGCATCATAGTTTCACTGCCGGACACGAAATAGGCTATCAATGCAGTAACTAATAAAGCGGTTGACATCCAGTTATAAACTTTCATCATGAATCGTCTTTGTTCTTCAGCGATCTCTTGACTGATTGCTCTATCTTGTAACATAATACATTCCTTAATAAAAGAGGGGACGGTTAGAAACCGTCCCCTACATTGTTTTTTATTTCGATAATATATATTTAATGGTTAATTCTGTTGTTGCATCGATAGAATCTCTGTGAACTCTTTCGAAAGAATGAGAAGCATCAACACCGGGACCGAATAAAATATGTCTTGCATCAATACCTGTTCTCAAAGCTGCAGCAACATCACTGCCGTACATTGGATAGATATCAACTTTATAAGGTATCTTATTCTTTTTTGCTAGGTTGACGATCTTATTTCTCAAGCTATAATCAAAAGGTCCTGTAGAATCTTTTGCACAGATAGAAACTGAAAATTCGTCACTTGACTGACCATCTCCCAAAGCACCCATATCAATAGCTGCGATCTCGAAACAATTTTCAGGTAACATAGAAATTGTACCGTTACCAACTTCCTCAGCAACTGACATATAGAACCAAGTCTCATACTCAGGAATTTTCTTTGTTCTTAAGATATATTCAATTGCTCCGTATAAAGCTACGATACCTGCTTTATCATCCAAATGTCTTGATTTGATAAAACCTGACTTGGTAACTTCTACTCTAGGATCAAAATAAACATAATCCCCAACTTCAATTCCTAATTTTTCAACATCTTTGATACAATTTACTTTTTCATCAACTTTAATACTGATATTATCAAAACTTCTTTCATCTTTGCTTAATTTTGCATTAACGTGAGCTGAAGGATTATTATGAAGAACTGTACCTCTGTATCTTTTTCCTTTAGTCGTTTCTATTGTTACATATTCGCCTTCAATACTGAATGGAGCAACACCACCGACAGGAACCAAGAAAACTCTTCCGTCTTCTCCAATCTTCTTTACCATTCCGCCAAGAGTATCAGCATGAGCAGTAAGCAATCTGACTTTCTTATTATTCTTACCTTTCAGCTTAATTATCAAGCCACCTTTATAAGTCTGTTCACTCTTGATCTTAAGATCTTTTGCGAATTTTTCCATAAGTTTTACAACTTTATCACAATTGCCTGAGATACCTTCTGTATTCAGAAGTTCAGGTAACATTTTCCATGCATAATCTTTAGCTTTTTTCATTTACTTATATCTCCGATAATTTATTTCTTAATACTCATCTTTTATACATCGAATACACTGTCCAGTGTTTATTGTAGCAAACGCATCATAAATAAATGAATTATGACTAACAATGCTTAAGCTAAACAAAGATTTGTTATTCTTTTTTTCTGTAGTACTCCACCATCGACCACTTGTTTCCCTCCAATCAAAAGATCCTGACGATCTTCTAATGCCGGTAGGCAATGCAGTAAAACCTATTTTGTTTGTCGCACTTTTATTTTTTTTCCAATGTAACGTACCAACTTCTTTTAGCGCTCGGCCATAATATAAGCCTTCATCGCAAGAAGCTTTTAGAATATCCCATTCTTCTTTGGAGGGCACATGCCATCCTTTAGGACAAATGTTGCCACTTTCTACTACAAATCCGTTGTAAAATGCTCCATAAGGACTGGATTTATCAAACTCTTTATTATCATACCAAGAGTATCCTGCAGAAGTTAATTTTTTCCATTCATTATTATCTGTAACAAGTGGTATGGGTGAACCATTATTAAATTTTGTAACTTTGAGATCTGATTGCATCCATGTCTGAGTTCCGATCTTAATCATATTGTAAATATTCCCATCGATATCCGTTACAGTATTGGCTGAGGGAATTTGTTCCAGATTCCCGTATGTGATCTTCTCTATCTCTGAAGTCGGGATCGATATGACAGTATTGTCAGTTTTATGGATGTTCATTGTATCCTGAGAAAAGAGTTTAAAAGAACCGGTAAACAGGATCGGTGCAACAAGTAGCACAACAAGAATCATATTTGTCTTGAATTTCATTTTTCACTCCTATTAAATTTAAGAATTTTATTTCTTAATAACATGTTAAGTAATTTAATGAATTTTCCTTTTAAAACAATATTAACGGGACTTGTTCATCACTCTGCGCCATTTTTTCTTACTTGTATTTTCATGTGATCTATTTTTTTCTTGATCTGTTTTCTTTCTCCCACGTGGTTGCTTAACCGGTATTACAGCATCATGATCGATCAGTGGAAAAGGGTGGTCTTCAATGATCTCGATCTTCTTTTTGATCAATTTTTCAATATCACGTAAGAAAGGTTTTTCAGTAGCATCACAAAATGAAATTGCTGTTCCTTCTGCTCCTGCTCTTGCTGTTCTTCCGATACGATGAACATAAGTTTCTGAAATATTAGGAATTTCATAATTGATAACATATTCCATATCATCAATATCAATTCCACGAGCGGCAATATCTGTTGCCAACAAAACTCTTGTCGTTTTTGCTTTGAAATTTGCTAAGGCTCGCTGCCTTGCATTTTGCGATTTATTTCCATGTATTGCTTCAGCTATTATCTTATTTTTATGCAGAATTTTCACAAGTTTATCAGCACCATACTTTGTTCTTGTAAAAACCAGTGCTGTATGAATATTATTATCTTTTAGAACTTCCAGTAATAATTTACTTTTATTACCCTTATCAACAAAATAAACACATTGTTTTACAATTTCCACTGTTGATGAAACAGGAGTAACCGAAATGTGTGTAGGGTCATCCAGAATCGTACTGGAAAGTGTGACAATTTCTTTTGGCATTGTCGCGGAAAAGAAAAGGGATTGTCTTTTTTTCGGTAGTACAGCTAACATCTTTTTCACATCGTGAATAAATCCCATATCAAGCATTCTGTCCGCTTCGTCTAAAACAAAATATTCAACACTACGCAGATTCAAGTAACCCTGATTCATTAGATCCAATAATCTTCCCGGTGTAGCTACGATAACATCTACTCCAGATTTCAATGATTTGACCTGAGAATGTTGTTTTACTCCTCCAAAGATCACTGCATGCTTAATTCCTGTATGTCTTCCATAAGCTGCAAAACTTTCTCCGATCTGAATTGCAAGTTCTCTTGTTGGAGTGACGATCAGTGCCTTAACTTTTCTCTTATCTTCGTAAGTTCTATTTGTTTCTAATAATTGCAATATTGGAATTGCAAATGCAGCAGTTTTACCTGTTCCAGTCTGAGCGCAACCAAGTACATCAGTTCCTTTTAGTACAATGGGAATGCATTGCTCTTGTATTGGTGTTGGGACTGAGTAACCTTCTTCCTTGATGGCTTTTAAAATAGGTTTGATGATATTTAGGGAATGAAATTGCATTTCATAGTTTTGAATACGATTGTTACTTTCAATTATTTTTGTCAAGTTTATATCCTTTATTTTTTAACGCTTGAAACCAACGATTCGATCTCTTTTTCTCTGCCAGAGCCTTCAAGCTTTATTATTTTCACAGTAGTTTTATTGTTATTTACTTCTTTCCGTACGGAGTAATGAATATCTCCTTTTGAAGCTATTGCAGGAAGGTGTGTGATCACAAATACCTGCTTATTCTTTGAAAGTTGTTCAAGTTTTGCTCCGACTTTCTCAGCAATCCTTCCACTGATACCGGAATCTATCTCATCAAATATAAGTATATTAATACCTTTCTTTTTGCTGATTATATTCTTTATTGCAAGCATTATCCTTGAAACTTCACCACCGGAAACGATCTTTGAAAGCGGTTTTGAATCTTCTCCAATATTAGTTCTGATGAATAGTTCGACATCATCCATACCATTCTCGGAAATTTCCTTTTCATTGAATATAAAGTTTATTTCAGCAGCAGAAAGACCTACATCTTTGAATTCTCTGTTTATCTTTGCAAGTAACTCTATTGAACCTTTTTTTCTTTTTTCACTGATCTGGGAACAAGCGATTAGTAGTTGCTCCTCAGTTTCTAAAATTACTTTATTCAACTTTTCAATATCGAATGAAATATTGTCTATTGAATTTAGCTGATCGTTAATTTCTTTTAAGTGATTTAAAACATTGGCGATCTCAGGTCCAAATTTCTTTTTTATCTTTGCAAGTTTGCTTAGCCTGCTGTTCAAGTAAGTAAATCTTTCTTCATCGAACTCTAAACCTCCGACATATCTTGAAGCAGAATAATTAAACTCTGAAAAAGCAGCATAAGCTGAGTCAATATCTTTTTCAAATTCTTTAAATTCAGGATTAATATCAGATAATTCTTCACATTTCTTTTTCAAGATATCTATACTTGTTAGGATCGAATGAGCAGAACCCGAAGTGATTTCATCAATTTGCTCTGAAGTCTTTTTTAAAGCCTCAATGTTTTCAAGTTCTCTCAGCTCTTTATCTACAAGTACATCTTCATTCGTCTCAGGAGAAATATCCGCGATCTCTTTTTTATGATAATCCAATAATTCTTTTTTATCTTTAAGATCGCTCTCTTCTCTGATAGTTTTTTCCAGTTCTTTTTTAAAACTGATAAGCTTAAGATATATTTTTGCGATCCCTGCTGTATTTATATCTAAAAAACTATCTAA
>WTAK01000025.1 GCA_013139625.1 Candidatus Delongbacteria bacterium
AGGATTTATTACTATTCCGGCTCTCATTCTAGCAAAGTAATTGTCTTTATCAATAGAAAAATTTCTTTGGATCATAAATTCAGTAAAGCTGTTTCCACTATATAATGTTGCTAGTTCATCGTCAGCAAAGAATTGAAAATAGATCTTACTGAATCCCATCCATTTTTGTCCAAATTTAGCAGAAAATCGAGTATCTGATTGTATTAAATAAGGTATGTTTTGATACAAGTCAGTGTATCCAGCTGAGATCTGTTGTTTTAAGACATATTCTCTTTTGAATTTATTTTTATATTTAATTCCTGCAGAAAACTTAGAATATCCGAGATAATTATTTTCATTGAGATCATTAAAGTGAAAGAAATCAATAAAAGGTTGCCATTTTTTTGATTTTATCAGAGATACTTCCCCAAAAGTGACCATATTACCATCAAATTCATTTTCCTCAATACCTTCAAGTTTATAATTTCTTCCCAGATATTTACCGGATATAGCTGTTTTAAAAGAACTATTATTCCAAACAATATCCATCCCTGTTGAAACTCCCTGCTTCAAGCGATAATCCCCTTCAAGTCCAATAAAGTCTGTAGAATAATTATCATTTGAATATATTTCTCCACTGATCCAGGCGGAAAAAAAATGATTTTTTCCGGATCTTGATATTCGTAGGTGATTCCTAGCATAATTATTTTTGTATGTGTTGTATAAAGGAGTATCTGAAGGGTTGTATTTTATGAAAAGCTCATCAGAGAATTCCCAATCGTAGAATTCTGTGTCAAAAAAGTTAGAGACATTACCGATATTTCCATCTAGGTCATTATATTCGTGGAAATATTCAAATAAATTTGATGAATAAAGAATGTTAAAGATCAGTATGAGTATTATATCGAAATATCTTAGCATTTGTTTGAGTCAATAATTAAGTTTAATGAATTGCATCTTCTGGGCATACATTGGCACAATTGCCGCAACTCGTACATTTACTTTGAATTATCATTGGTTTTTCACCTGTGTAATCAATAGCATTACTTGGACATACATCATAACATTTCCCACAAGCGGTACAATCACTTTGATCTATTTCGTAGATATTATTTGCCACCGGATTTGAACAACTTACGCTTAATTGAAATACTATGAACATAAATGTAAACAGTAGAAAGTAGTTGATCAGTTTTTTATTTACAGAATATTTTAGAGATAAAGTTTTCATATATACCTATTTTAATGGCTATATTTATAGATAGCAAACACTGTTTACTATTTTATAGCATCATTTGTACAGCTTGTAACACAAAGTTTACAGTTGATACATTTTGATACTATTATTACTGCTTTTTCATTTTTATTTTCTATCGCATTTACCGGACAATATTCAATACAGTCATTGCAACCTGTGCATAGATTTTTCTGAACTTTAGGCTTTAGTCCTGCACCGAAAAGCAAAAAAGTCATGAGGAAAGCTGAAAGTATTATAATTGTTGATTGTTTCTTAAGTATTTTTATCATTTGAAGTCCCGTTAATAGGATATTACATATAATTTGATAGCGTTTACAGGACACCTACTTACACACGATCCGCAAGCATTGCATTTTGAAGGGTCAATGACCGCATCGCCCATCATTCTGATAGCCCCCTGAGTACATGCGGAAACGCACCTACCACATCCATAGCATGCAGAATTAACTATATAAACGATCTTACCTGATGAAGCATTTGATATTTCTGAAATATTTCCATTATCATCTTCTGCTTTGATGCCAAAATAATATAATTGTCCTTTTATCAATCCTGTTACTATAAATGATTCAGAAGAACCTGCTGACTTAGGAGTAAGTAGATTTGATACCAAGGTTGATCTTGCCCAGCTTGCTTCTGTAATAGCTGATGTGGAATGTTTTATTTCATAACTTGTTGCGGTACCTACCGAATTATCATCACCTGTAGCTGTCCAATTCAAGGTTATTGAAGTGCTGCTAGCAACATATCCACTACTCACATTCAAGTTTGTAATGGGAGATGGGGAAATTGTATCCGGGATTTCTGTAGTTGTTGCGGATATAATATTAGATAGGTCTGATAGGTTTCCTGAGTTATCTAATGTTTTTATAGCAATAAAATATTCAGTCAAAGGTTCAAGTTCAATTATGTTGAAAGTTTCAATTGATCCTGAAATTGATGGAGTAATTGAATTCGGAACTTCAGGAATGGAATCCCAGTTCGTTTCTGAGATATTAGTGGATGAAATTTTTATAATATATGAATCGGCAGTTCCTTCAAGGCTGTCATTGCCTGTAGCAATCCAATTTATTTCAATAGAAGATGATGATACTAAATTAGGACTGAGATCTGTGGTCGGAGCAGGTGGAATTGAATCTATGTGCGCTCCTTCAATATAAGCACTTTCTATTAGCTTAGTACTGGATAAATTCATTTCATCAAATGCTTGAATTGAAACGACAACATTATCATACTCAGGTAATTCATATATCGTATATTTTTCTAATTCTCCACCTATTTTTGGTAGCTCAGGTGAGAAATTAACAGAGATACTATCCCCTTGCATGTCTTTAAATCCAAACTCATATCTATGAGTTCTTCCATTTCCCGCATCATCTCCGGGAGAAGTAAATTCAATTTCTAATTTACCGATAGAATCTGAAATAGCTGTAAAATTTAGTATCTCAGCAGGAGGTATGACATCCTTATGAATTACAATTGTTTCTTCGGGACAATTAAAACTATTTATACACTTCATACAGCTTATACAGTCATCAAGATCAATATAAGCACGATGTGTTCTGGGGTCTTCTTTGATAGCACCAGCAGGACAATTAAAGTTATCTATACATTCTAAGCATCCGGTACACCCTGAATATTCGACTCTGACATCACCGATCAATTCTTCAAATTTTGTTGAAGTATCTGCACAGGAAGTTACGATTAAGCTTACAAGAAACAGAATAGTTATAAAAAAATATAAAGTTAGGTTCTTTTTCAAAGATTCTACCGATCTTATTTTAATTCAGGTAAATTTCTACAGTGCTTTATTTTACCACAAGGTGTTAATTCTACTTTTTCTTCTTTCTTTATAGAATCTTTTGCAGTCTCTTCTTTTTCTAAAACTTTTTTTATTACAACTTCTGTTTTTTTCTTTTCGATCTTAGCGATAGCTTTTGTTGGGCAACCAGCGAAGTCTTTTTGATCTCCATCTACACAAATACCACATCCAATACATTTTTCAAGATCGATCACAGCTTTACCATCAATCATTTCAATTGCATTTGTCGGACATGGGTCAACACAGAGATTACAGCTAATACATTTCTCGGCATCTACTTCGTATTTAGGCATATCTCCGAAAGCTGTGAGTGACAAAGATATAGTTAACGTCAGAATAAATACTAAACTCAGAAATTTCATTTTAATCCTCATTTTAAGTACTTGAATTTAATTAATCATTTCAAGTAGCACAATTTTAAGAGAGAAATATATTACCTACTACCTGCTTAATCAATGATATTATTCATAAGTAAACGAATGAAATTAGAAAAATATGTTGCATCAATAATATAATTGTTGTATATTTGCAGCATGAAGACAAGAAAATTATACAATCGAGTATCTCTGTTGCGCCAAGAGATAGGAATGTCCAGAAAGGAATTGGCAGAAAAAATAGGCGTAAATTTTCAAACTGTAGGATATTTGGAAAGGGAGGAATATAATCCAAGTCTAGATCTTGCATTTAGGATATCTGAAGTGTTAGATAAACCGGTAAATTTTATTTTCTCAGCAGAACCGATGAAATCTTTAAGTGACATTGCATTTGAAAAAATGAAAAATGGGAGGACAAAATGAAGAATCTTAAACTGAACAGTATTCATTTCATGTTAATGAATTACCTTAGTCTGATATTTATTGTAATAACATTCCAGTATTTGAGAGATATGGAATGGACTTGGGTATTTGCTTCATCAGAAGTATTTTTCATCGTATTATTTATAATAAGTTTCTATTTTTCTTACTTTAAGACAGGAACATGGGGATTCGTTCACAGATCTTTGGAGAAACTGGATGAAAGGGAACTAAAAATCGTTGGTAAAACATCAAGACTTTCCTATGCTATTTTTACAGTAGTTGCTTTAGCAATAATGTTTCTTCTTTCCATTACAGAATGGAGGATCAATATGGTATTCACCTCAGCTTTAATATATTTTGCACATATTTTACCTGCATCAATATTAGTGATAAAGAATAGAAAAAAAAGCGTAGAATAATATTTTCTTTACTTGTATATGATCCAGATATTTATTACAATTATATAATTACTAAAAATATAGAGGTATTACATGAAAAAAGCATTGCTACTGATGCTGGGGATAATTGTTTTTGTTCTCCAAGCAGAATACGTTCCTTTCGAGCAGGCAATTGAGCTGTTGCAAAAGGCAAAAGCAGAAGATTATCAAAATAGTAACGAAGTGTATTTGACAAACAAGATCGTTTATTTGGATAACCAATGCAAGGGGTATGAAGTAGACGAAACCTATAAGAGGATCTTAACTGATGAAGGCAAAAGAAACAATCAGCTCTTTTTCTATGATGATCTGATTTATGATTCTTTAGTAGTTGAAGGAATAAAACTTATCAAAGCGGATGGAAAAGTTATAGATTTTGATCCGAAAACATTCTTAACTAAAACAGATCCTCCTGGTTGGGGCAATATCTATTCAAATAATAGTAAATATTGGACAGGTAATCTCCCCGATCTTGAAGCAGGTGATATAATTTATGAAAAAACAAAGAATTATGTGAAGAAGAGAGTGATGGAAGATAATTTCTTCTCAGTTTATACTTTAGAAGGTTTTACTTCATACGTAAATGATTTTTATGAACTAAGTTTACCATCAGAAAAAAAATTATACATACATGAGTTGAATAAAAAAGATAAAAAATATGATCTTGAATACAAGGTAGAAAAAAAAGATGGTAGAACGACACACTCATGGAATAATAAAAATATTAAAAAAATGATCTACGAATCAAATATGGAAGATATGGATTTTATTATTCACAAATATGGCATGACGACAGTTGAAAAGTGGGAAGAAATATCCAAGTGGTATTATGACATAGTAAAACCTCACATGACACCAACTATTGAGATAGAAAATAAAGTAAAAGAGATAGTCGAAGGCGCCAAATCAAGACGAGAGAAAGCATCCAGATTATTTTATTGGGTGGCAAGAAAGATCAGGTATCTTGGAGTAGATAAGGAAACCAATAGACCGGGATTTGAACCGCATGATGTGTCTTATACTTTTGAAACAAGAGGTGGTGTATGTAGAGATAAGGCAGCTCTTTTAACTGCAATGCTCAGGATCGCCGGAGTCGGCTCAGATGTGATACTAATTTCATCAGGTTCAAGATTGAATAAAGAAGTTCCAAAAGTATGGTTCAATCACGCAATAACGGTTTCCTATGATGATAAAGGCGAACCTGAATTCATATTTGATCCTACGAATGAGAATACGAAAGACTTTTTGCCAAAATATGAAGAAGATAACAGTTATTTAATAGCAAGTGAAAAGGGTGAAACACTCAGAACAACTCCGGTATCTCTCCCTGCAGATAATAATTCTACAGTTAATATTAATTTAGAGATAACAGGAAATTCTGCAACAGGTGATATTCAATATTTGATGACAGGTCTTGGAGATACTGTTTTAAGATCTAGAATAGATAATTACACAAGTCATGAGCTTAAGAATTTCTTTGCAAAGTTGCTAGGAAATATTAATCCTTCAATAGAACTACTGGAGTTCACTTATACCGACCCAAAGAATAAAGAAGAAGATATGAAAGTGGAAATGAAGGTAAATATCGAGAATTTTATTGATACATCAAATGATCATGTTTTCATACCATTCGATGTTTCGAAATTGAAGGTCCATTTTCTGTTCGATTATATACTTGGACCATTTTCAATGCAAAAAAGGAATTTTGATTTTAAAATGGGTGGAACCTCTAGCTTAGATACAAATTTATCATTAAAATTCGATAAGAAAATTGATGATATCTCATTTCCAAAAGTAGAAGATCTTGACTATCAAGGATTCAAAACAAGTTTAACAAATAAGGTCGAAGGCAATGTTCTTAAAGCTCACTATCATTTTGAGTCTGGAAAGATCCACTTCAAAAAAGAGGATTATATTCCGGTAAAGAATAAATTATCATCGTTGGATAAATACGGCAGTCTGTATATGATCGGTAAATTAGGAGGTACAAAATGAAAAAGATAATGTTAACCATACTACTGATCACAGGTATAACTTTTGCGGCTTACGATATTGACAAACTGATCAAAGAATATAACAACGACAAGGTTTATGAAGATGCAACTGCTATAAATCTCTATACTGATGTCAGATTCGAAGTAGAAGAAGACCATTCATACACAAAGCATGTATTTTACTTAAAGAAGATCGTTGATTATGCAGGTAAGAAAAGATACTCTGATGTGGTCGTTGAATATGATCCTGACTTTGAAAGTGTTGAAATAATCACATCATTAACAATAGACCCCGAAATGAAGAAGTATGAAGTTCCGGAAAATCAAATATATGACTTGAACACAAGATCATCTTTGAGGTCGCCAGAATATGTTAATGATAGAAAGAAGGTAGTAAACTTTCCAAGGATCGAACCAGGTTTTTTCATTGTCATGGAGTACAAGATAACAAATACGAGAAAAACTCCGGTAAATTCCATCACTCATTTTCAGGAAAGTAACCCCTACATCGTTAAAAAACTAACACTTTCTTATCCTGAGAACCTTGAATTGAAATATTGGAACCATAAAGATATTGTTCTTGTTAGGGCTGTGGATCTTGAAGAAGGTAAGAAAATATTTAAATGGACTATTGAGAATTCTCCATTGATCAAGGAAGAGCCATCTACACCTGATTATATTATCATAGGCAAGCCTGTTGTATTTACATTTTACAAGGATTGGAAAGAATACGCTAAGGATAACTTGGCAAAGATCAATGATGTTGAGATCACAGAAGAAGTAAAAAAACTTGCAAGCAGTGTTGTTGAAAATTTAGAGAATGATGATGATAAGATCAAAGCACTTTACAATTTCTTAGCAGAGAATTATATACAAAAATACTCCGTAGTTGACCAAATGGATTATCAACCGGATTCGTTTGAAAAGATCATCGGTCAAAAATATGGAGCATCGAGAGACCTGACAGCTTTATTTATTGCAATGGCAAGGTCAATAGGGATCAAGAATATATTTCCTGTCTTGAAACTTCATAGATCATACAATGACTTTGAGCAAATGAGAACCATGGCATTGGAAGGATTTATAAACGATGTTGAAGTATATTACAGCGGAACTCTTTTATCGGTTGGAAACTCTACCGGGGCATATGGTTTTACGGGGAACTATGAGAATATCCTAGTATCACCATTGGAAGATAAATGTATTTTAGACTATAAATATCCTGATACAATTACTAAACAAAGGAATTATAAATATACTCTAAGCGGTGATGATATAAAATTAGAGACATCATGGATACTCAAAGCAAGTGATGATATGGGTAACAGATGGTTTAAGAGATTCCCTGAAGAACAAAGAAAGATGTATTTTGCGCAGTATGCTTTAAATGATAAGGCCGCAGAGATCACTTCAGGACCGGATTTTAAGAATTTAGATAAACTGGATAAACTATTAGAAATTTCATTTGATATTAGTTACAAAGATAGAATCATTACTCAAGAAAATTATAAATATTTTAAGATTATAGAACCCAGTTTGCTTAGTGTGGCATTGAAGGAAAGGGTCAATGATTATAAAATTGGAAGTAGAATTTATTATAGGGATGAGATCGAAATCGTTCCCGAAATAGCTTCACAAATCATAAATATGGAAGATATTAAGTTAGAGTTTAAATGCGAAGACAAGACTGCTTATATCAATTTGGAAGTAAGGAGAAATAATGGCAGTATCAGTTTAGTAAGGACGATATATATACCTGAGATGACCATTAAGCCAGAGAAATACACGGAGTTTAGAGATTTTATTCTCGGGTTTAACAAGCCGATATACTCAATGGTGTTTTTAAAAAATAACTAATCTTACACCAATACCAATCAGTATCAATCCACCGGCAATTTCTGCTTTTCGTCCAAAGATATTGCCGGCTTTTTTGCCGATAAAAATACCGAGTAACGATACTAGAAATGTCACGACAGTGATTATTATAGCAGGTACGAAAATATCTATCTCAAGAAAGTTCAAGCTAAATCCTGCTGCCAGAGCATCAATACTTGTAGCAATAGCTAAAACGAAAAGGATCTTGGTATTAAAATAATTTCTAAACTTTTCATTCTCATGATCAAAACTTCCAATTATCATTTTGATCCCTATGGCGGAAAGTAAAGCTAGTGCGATCCAGTTTCCAAAATCTTTAATATAATAGTAAAAAGTAGAACCGGCAAACCAACCGATCAAAGGCATCAATCCCTGAAAAACTCCGAAGAAAAGTGCCATTTTCAACGACTTAGGTATGTTCACATGTTTAGCACTAACTCCACCAGAGATCGAAACTGCGAAAGCATCAGCGGAAAGTGCTAAAGCCAATATTATTATCTCTATGTAATTCATTTTAGTTTATACCACCATCTTTTTAAGTAATTTACAGGTTGAGAAATATTCTTAAATCTATATCTGAAAGATAGACCGATATTGTAACCGGAAGTTTCATTTAAAGTATCATATTGATATCCCGCAGATGTGAGAATATGGTTTGTAAGTCTGTAATCAAATCCAAGATTATTCTTGTAACCGTAAGTTTGCTCGACCACCTCTGTATATTCATCTGAGCCGATATATTGAGAGTGTAAGGTCAAAGCAAGATTATCAGTAAAAAATTTAGAAATATAGAATTCACTACCGACAAAATATCCTCCGTATGAGTCAGGGATGAAAGAACCTCCCGGTCTTTCCTGAGTAATATTTGAGGTAATATTCGGTCTGATAGAAACCTGAGCACCCAGTAATTTGCCTATGGCAGTTTCTATTGGATTAATGAACGGACTGAGAATTCTTGTATCCAATGCCACATTAAACATTTCTCTTGCAGTACCCTGAGTATCGATATCAGTAATTTTTTTATCATCCTCTAACCAAGGATTTCCGTTCTCATCAAGTAGAATAACGGCAAAACTACTTATGCGCCCTCCTTCACTATCTATGATCTCATCATCCTCTTTAGTGACGATCTTGATATAAATATTTTCGTATCCCGAGTAACCTGTTGAATCTAGCTTAGTTTTTACCACTGTTTTACCGATGGCCTTAATATAAGGATCCATAATACCATCTTTATTTCTAGCTTCACTGAAAGTTACGGTGGCATCATCTATCTTGAATGAGAATGCAGAATAGTTACATGAGCCATTCCTACCGTTAACTTCACCGATAAGTTCAAGTTTTTTAGGGTCGCTGAGAGCACCTATAAGCCTTAATCCCACATTTGAACCTACAACAGGTAATTTTACATTACTAAGTTCATTATCAAATTTAGTGAATGAGCTTTTTATTTTATCCCAGAAGGATGTTTCAGAAGTTGAACTGTTATAATAGTAAGTATTTCCGGATGACGGTATTATATCAAGATCCAAAGATACTGTTTCCATAAAGATATTTGGCTTATTGCTCTTTCTCTTCGGAAGACTCTTATTTCCAGGGAATGCAATGTTTGAATTTCTTAATTCAACTCTACCGATTAGTGAAATTCCTGAAGGGCTTTTTGCAACTCTGAATTTATCAGAATCCATTCCTGAAAGTTGTATAGTACCGTAAGAATCTTTCTGCATTATGCCCGGTACACGACCTAAAACTCCTCCATCAGGGAATTTTAAAGTAAAATGCCCAACATCAAATCCACCAGGGACAATTATATCACTATATTTCTTATCTCCGTGAACATTGCCTACTAAAACCTTATTACCAGTTTCGGCACACTTCAATGAAAGTTGGGTGATATCAAATTTTTTCTCATCTTTTACAACTAATTTAGCTCTAATATTGTCAAGCTTTCCGGTAACATCTTTAAAATTCATGTAACCATCGTAGAAGTATATTTCAAGATCATCGATCTTTGGTTTAAAGATATTTCCACCTATGATAAAACTACCCTCATTTTCACTGTATCCCGTTTCAATGAGTTCAAGTTTATGCTCTAAATAACCTAAAATATCACCATGGAAATATCCTGTTAGTTTCATTTCGTCATCTTGATCATAAGGCACAAACCCAGCTGCACTTAAATTTAAATATTTGTTCAACTCCAGCTGAAATAATTCAAGATAAAAACCACGGTCTGATGATCCGGTCAGTACCATTTTCATTCTATCAATAGCATCTCCATTGAACTCAGAATCTTTCAGATCAAAGATACATTTATTTAATCTAGGAGAGTCTTTTGTACCTTCACTATCCAACTTGTATTTCAATTTACCTTTTAGAACATCTTTTCCAACTAAAACAGAAAGAAAATTCAGATCTAATTCTCCGTAAGTGTTAAGTGAATATTCATTAAAGTTCTTAATATTACCTGAGAATGTGCAAATTTTATTATTATTATCATCGTATATCAAGATCTTTTCAACCCTGATCTTTTTTCCTTCTAGGTGGATTTCTGCTTCACCCGTTAGATTAATACTTTCAAATCCTTCACCCGGGAAATACATAAATTCATTTTCTCTTAGAATAAGGTCAATATATGGCGAGTGAGAATGTCCGGATATGTCAATATTCATATCTGTATTTGAAGAAAATTTTCGAATGCCAAGGATACTTCCAAATTCTAGTTCTTTTGCTTCAAGTTTTCCACCTATTTTCTCTGTTTTTAGATCTAGCCAAGCTTCACCAATTATGGGCTTGTAGTCTAAGTATATATCTGAAATCTTAATATTCTTTTTTGTAAAAGCGAGCCTGAAATTTGCAGGTTTACTGTAGGTGTTATTATGATTTGGGGCCCAATTAACAAAGGATTCTGCCGATTCAGAGTCGATCTTAAATTTTGCATCCAGTTCACCATATAGCAAAGATGTTGGCTCTTCAGAATTGGTATGTATATTTACAATTTGATCATCACCATCAAGGTCAAAGCTTATCAATTCTTTTTCATCAATGAAAGTCTTTCCGTATAGTAATTTGATTGGTTTTAGCAGATCCTTTCCTTCAAATCGGTATTCACGGGAGTTCAGATTATAAAATCCTTCACCCAGTTGGATATCTTCACTATTATGAATTTCAAACATAAGAATTTCATCTTCTATATCGAAACTAGAATAAAATAAAATATCGTTCTCATCCTTTTCAAAATCAAAAGCTTCCAGCCTTGCAGTCATGCTGTAATCATCCATTGAACGACCTTTGATTTTCCCTTTCAGGATCGTAGGTACTTTCTTTATTTTTGTTGTTTTAAAAAAAGATATCTCTGTAAAGATTGACCCGGTAGAGCTAAAGGAAAGATTATAAGATTTCTTTTTAGAACCTGAGATATAATAATTCCCGGTAAAATTCACTGCATTTGCATTAGTTAAAAAACTACATTTTGAGATGGAGATCCTGTCTTTATTGTAAAACCCACTCAATTTGATATTTTCAAGCACCTTATTTCTGATCGAAAATCTCGGAGATAAAATATCAATATTGGTTGAGATCTTTGAATTTTGGAAATTCATATGTAACATCAATGAGTTTTGGCTAAAAAAATTGAATTGATATAAAAAACTTGGATCGTTAATGAATTTTGAAATGGAACCCTTTATGTCTCTATCGTCAATATCTTTAAATGATAAATAAATATCTCCCTGAGGATTAAGCACATTGTACAACATTCCTTCAACTTCAAAAGGTATCTTATCTACATATCCGTTAAATTCGTTGAAGAACAACGATCCGTTATAGTATGAAAGTAAAAGATTTATGTTACTTAGCCTCATTTTATCAAGAATATCACCGGCAAAGTCATTCAATCTAAAATCACCGAAGAGGAATATTTGATTATTTCCGTATTTATTTATTTCAAGGTTTAGTTTACCTTGATAGAATCCGAAATCTGTCTCATACTCTCCAAATAGTCCTCTTAATTTCGGAATCTCGCTTCGATCGACTTTTAAATTAAATTCAGAGTTCAAAGATGTGTAGTTAAGTTTACCTTTAAGAAATACATTTTTCTCTTTAGATCTTAACAACTTACCATCTAAAACAACATCAAGCCCACCTTTTTTATCAAAGATCAAACCACCGGAAAGATTGTCAAATACTCTAATAGCATTACTATTTTGAGAATTTAGGCAAAAATTAAAATTATTTACTTCGATGGTGTCTAGATATGAGTAGTTTTTCAGCGGAGTAAGGATCGAGCGGTATTGCTCAATATCAAAATCCCAATTTAACTTGGAAGAAGTTTCATAGCTGCGATCGATCTCAAACTGCACAGAATTGATCCTGATATTATCTACCCATTCTTTAAAATTGATACCTTTGGTGAGTAATTTCATTAAAGAATAATCGATCTCAATACTGGCGATCTTTACACTTAAATTATCTTTTTTGTACAGAATATTATTGACATATATCTTGTCAGTTTTCATGTCCAAAGAACTAATATCAAACTCATCAGCTTTCAACTGAGGTTTCAATCGCTCAATAATTACTGTTCTTATTTTCTGGGATACGATAACTCTTTTAAAAAAACCATACCCGGCCACCAATACGATGGCTAGTACGGTTAGATAATACAATATTCTGTGCCTTATCTTCAAAAAATCTCCGAAAAATATTAAGCACTTTCACCTTTGAGCTTTTCTGCCTGATCCTCCATGATCAATGCATCGATGATCTCACCGATATTTCCATTCATGATCGAATCTAATTTATAAAGCGTCAGACCGATACGATGATCTGTCATTCTGCCTTGAGGGTAATTATATGTTCTTACCTTAGCGCTTCTGTCACCGCTACCAACTTGAAGCTTTCTTGAGCTTGCCTCGGTTGCAGCAGCTTCACTTTCGGCTTTCTCCTGAAGTCTTGCGACCAGGATCTTCATTGCAGATGCTCTATTTTTTAGCTGGGACCTTTCATCCTGGCAAGTAACAACTGTATTGGTTGGTAAATGTGTTATTCTTACAGCGGAATCAGATGTGTTAACATGCTGACCACCTGCTCCCTGTGAACGATAAGTATCTATTTTTAGGTCTTTTTGATCAATATTTATATCTTCAACTTCAATTTGATATAAGACAGCCACAGAGGCTGCAGAAGTGTGAACTCTTCCCTGAGTTTCAGTCGCGGGAACTCTCTGAACACGGTGAACACCGGATTCATATTTCATTCTTCCGTAAACATCATTGCCGGAAACTTCAATTACAACTTCCTTTGTTACACTAGGAGAAGTTTCATTATAGCTTATTGTAGTAAATTTCCACTTCTGGCTTTCACAGTATTTCTGATACATTTTATACAGATCATTTGCAAAAAGACCTGCCTCATCACCACCTGTACCGGCTCTGATCTCAAGATAGATATTCTTGTCATCATTTGGATCTTTAGGTATCATCAATACCTTAAGTTCTTCGGTAAGTTCTTGTTTTTTCGGAGTAAGCTCTTCAATTTCAGCCTTCGCCATTTCCTTCATCTCGGCATCATCAGAATTTACATATTCCTGAGCTTCGCTAAGATTATTGTCTATTGTTTTTAGTTCATAGAATTTTTCTATGATAGGTTCAAGCTTTGATCTTTCCTTACTTACATCTCTAAGTTTATTATTGTCGCTGATAACAT
>WTAK01000225.1 GCA_013139625.1 Candidatus Delongbacteria bacterium
ACAGAGTATTCCTTCATCAGGAAGTCTATAAATTCATTCAGTTTTGTCTTTTTAATCTTTAGCATGGTTTACCCATTATTATTCAAATAATTACATTATAAAGTCTTGCTTCTCATTTTCACAGAAAGAAACCATAGCAGGTTTTTCATTTATATCTAATCCTGCAGTATAGTCAAATCTATCTTTCACTGATTGTTCTACTTTCTTATTCATAATTCTAAGGTCAAGGTCAACAGGACATGCTGTTACACATGAACCGCAGTCAACACATCTACCTGCAACATGAAGATTCCTGATCAGGTGGAATATCACAGAATCAGTTACTTCAGGTGTCTTACCGATCCATTGAGGGTCGTTCTGATCAACAAAGCATTCGTTACAATAGCAAGAAGGGCATACATTTCTACAAGCATAGCATCTGATACACTTTGAATATTCCTCTTCAATATATTTCCATCTTTCTTCGGATGATTTTTCTTCAAAGTCAGTTACAACTTTAAATTCATCAGGAACATCAACTTCTGCTCTGGGTTCACCAATGAAAGTATCATATTCTTTTGCATCAGGGTAACGACAATATATACATGAGTCACTTAGAATTTCTTTCAGAGGAACTTTTTTCTCAAAAGACCTTCCGATCAATGTAACTTCATCACCGTCAACTTTGATATCAATAACTTCTTTATCTTCAGTGATAGCCTGTATCTTCTTCTTTTCAAAAACACCGTTACAAGGAACACCTATGATATGTGCTTGTTCTCTCTTGATCTGATTTTCAATAGTGTAAAGAACAACTGAACGGGCATCACAACCTTTGGTTACTATACCGATTTTATTATAATCTTTTTTCAGTTGCTTTCTGTCTTTAGTCAGATAAACAGTTAAGTTATTTCTGCATGTATTATCAAAGATAAGTTGGTCCGCATCTTTAGGATCTGTGATAAATATCGGTGTCGCAGTAGTTGGCAAAGAACCTTTTCCCCAGCCGATAATGATCTCAACTGTTTTATCTTCAAGGAGTTTTTTAGCCTGTTCTCTTAATTCTTTAATCATTTCACAGCTCCTTTTAATTCTACAGCTTTTTTTAAATCTACAGGTTTAGCACCATACTTTACCATTCTTTTCGCAGGTCCAATTCTTTTAATATCTTCGGTTACCTTTGTAATAATGTTTGCAAATTTTTCACCTTCTCCGGCAGAAACCCATGAAAATTGAACTCTTTCAGGTTCAATACCAATGAATTCTAAGAGAGGCTTTATCGTAGCAAATCGCCTACGTGCGATGAAATTACCTGACAGGTAATGGCAGTCGCCCGGATGTCAACCGGATACAAGAAGACCATCATACCCGCTCTGCAATGTCTTCATGATAAATAATGGATCAACTCTGCCTGAGCAAGGTATCCTTATCACTCTAACATTAGGTGGATACTGGATTCTTGAAACTCCTGCAAGATCTGCTCCCGCATACGAACACCAATTGCATAATATTGCAAGGATCTTCGGTTGCCAATCTTTCATTTAAACTCCTAAAATTTTAATTTATTCGTTTTGGGACAAGTTAGAAACATGTCCCTACACTAATTTTTAATCAACATTAGAATATCTCTAATGTTTCAGTTAAAGCCAATGAATCGAATGTAGAATATAATTGTTCGTTCGTACATCCTCTCAGATCTAACGCTCCACAACGACAAGATGCTACACAAGCTCCACAACCTTTACATAATGCATCGTTTACTATAGCGATCTCTTTTTCCTCGTCAACAGCAATAGCATTATAAGCACAAGTTATTTCACAATATCCACAGCCTGTACATCTGGCATCATTTACTTCAGCAATAGTTCCTTCAGCTAAAACTTGTTTCTTATTCAAGAAAGTTAATGCTCTACTTGCAGCAGCTTTTGCCTGCATCAAACTTTCATCCATATCTTTTGGTCCGTGAGCTAATCCGCAAAGGAAAACACCATCAGTTGCAAAATCAACAGGTCTAAGTTTAGCATGAGCTTCCAAGAATACTCCATCAGCATTCAAAGGGATCTTCAACATTCTTGCAATATCTATATTGTCTTTCTTAGGATCAACAGCTACTGAAAGAACCAGCATGTCAGCGGTAATTTGAACTTCCTTATCCATGATAGGATCAAAAACAGTTACATTAACTCCGCTGTCAGGATCCATATCATCGACTAATGTAACTTCCGGTTTTTTCTCAGGAGAATAATGTACGAACATAGTACCGTTATCTCTAAGTTCACTATAATATTTTTCTCTGAAGCCGTAAGTTCTCATATCACGATAAACGATATAAACATCAGTGTTAGGCATCATATCTTTTAGAACGCCTGCATTTTTAACTGCTTTAGTACAACACATTCTGCTGCAATACATTTTGCCTTCTTCTCTGGAACCTACACATTGGATCATTACCACTGTCTTAGGCTTCTTAGGGAATTTTTTATTCTTCAACATTCTTTCGAATTCAACCTGAGTAACGATAGTAGAAGTCTCTCCGTACATATATTCTTGAGTTTCGTGTTCGTCAGCACCGGTTGCAATAATAGTTACACCATGTTCGAAAGTTATTTCTTTTTTTGAT
>WTAK01000297.1 GCA_013139625.1 Candidatus Delongbacteria bacterium
CATTCACGGTAACAAAAACCCTATTATAGAATGGTGTACATGTCCCAGTTGGGAATCTATTTTGCTCTTCAATTGATAACTGGCTTCTAATTAATCCCCAATGATTTTCTACCTCAAAATTTTCAAAATAATTCCGAGTACTATTTTCTTCTGAGAAAAAGTTATCAGAA
This sequence comes from Candidatus Delongbacteria bacterium, assembly GCA_013139625.1. Classification (GTDB taxonomy): domain Bacteria; phylum UBA4055; class UBA4055; order UBA4055; family UBA4055; genus WTAK01. The sequence goes on from WTAK01000297.1 coordinate 171, forward strand.
TATGAATTCATATTCTTAAATTTTTCTTGATGCGACAGCTTTACATTGTTTTTACATAATCTTGTAAATCTAGGTTTAATTTTATATTCTTTGAAAATATAATTTGAATTTAAACGGGAGTTTTTGTCATGAGCTACAGCAATAATTTTTATTTTTCTCTGGAAATAATTATCAGAACAATTGTTTCTTAAATTACTTAAATTGCTTACAACAGTCTCAAAGGAATTTTTTCCTTTAATATCTTTTCTATAAGAATTTTCTTCCTTATTACCATCTAAACTAATATAAATATCAAAATTATTTTTGATGAGATACTTAGCATTATCTTGGTTAAGAAACATCCCGTTTGTTGTTAACCCATAGATGGTATTGTCCTTTCCAAATAATTCATTTGCCAAATTGACAGTTTTTTTTATGATATTCAACTTCATCAATGGCTCACCACCATAAAATTGCAATATAATCATTTTTGTAATATTTTTTTCTAATCTCGCCTTGTGCAATAAATTTAAAAATGTTCTCACTTTTTCAAATGATAATTCATTTTTTTTATAATGCGATTCAGAGTTATACATCTCACCATAACCACAATATTCACATCTTAAATTGCAATTTTCTGTAACTTCAAAAGTTATGGAAGTAATATTCGCCAGTTTGTGATCAATAATCTCTTCTGTAATATTTACTTCAAAATTTGGTCGTTGTAAAGATGAAAATTCCAGCAGTTTCATTTTTTTCAAATATACAAATTTTGAAATGTAATATTTCATATCCTCAAGTTGAATATTTTTAGAATAAAGTATGTCTTTTATAAACTTACCCAATAAATACTCTTCATCCATATCATTCAATAATTTTTCATTTTTTATCAAATATGCAATTACTGGATGTAAATATAACAGTTCTCTTCTATTTATATCAACAAAATAGATTACACCTTTAGCATCTATAATCATTTTCTTCTCTCTTACTTTTGCTGAAAGGGATGTTTAATCCCTTTCAGCTATACCTAATGGTTTATCAGTTATAAACATCCTATTCATAAATTTGAAAAAGATGTTATAAATTCATTCTCTACAATCTGCCACTTGGTAGATCTTGAGCCAAAGCTGCTGCCGTTGATCCATCAACTATAGGATAACCTGCATTGATATCACAACCAGTCGGACAATCGTTTGTAGGTCCAATGCCTCCCTTCACATTATAGATCTCTGCTTTGGTCAATTCTTGATCTATGACATTGTTCAGTTTAAGTAACTTTTTCATGGTACCTCCTTTTGTTTTAGTTTTAGTTTCCTTATTCCAATCTGCGTCCAGATTATTACCTAAATTGCAATTTTACTAAATATACAGATATAAAAACAACATCCACAAGACCCAGAAATCACACCATAATATTACGGACGAATATCCGAAAATTTTAATATATAGGTTTTAAAATCACTTGGTGAAAACTTGAATTGTTTTTTAAATGCAGTTCTAAATGTTTTAGCATTTGCATATCCTACATATTTATAAACATATTTAATTTCATGACCTTGATTGAGTAGAATTATTGCATTAATCATTCTTTTACATTCAATATACTGATATATTGTAAGTCCAAATTTCAAGAAAATAAGATTATTTATTTTATCGTAACAAAAAGTAGATACCGCACATAATCTTTCGACATTGAAAGTATAAGATTTTATGTTCTTATTGATGATTGCATCTACAAGTTTAAAATCTCTATCCATTTTATGTTGTTTCATGTAAGTTCCTTTATTAAATAATAGTACTCATAATTATATTTTACTTTATTATTTTTACTAAATTTGCAAATATGGTATCCATACATTCCAAATTTTAAGAGTTTCATGTACTTTTCTTCTTTTTAATTTTCTTCAATAAAAAAAGGGACACAACTTTCATTACATCCCGTTTCAAAGGCATCACCAAACACCCGCAAGTCCAGATATAAGAAAAGAAAGTGTCCCATAATAGAACACTCTCTTCTTAAATAATTCGAACTTGCTAAAAATTGGTGATTTTTGAAACAGAATCACTTTAAGAATAAAGTTTTGTAGCTATTACTAGCTACGATATTTATGCTAAATCATCGTTTATAGGCTTTCCCTAGTTTATTTTGAATTTGTATCGAATAATTTATGTTAAAATAACTTAAAGTGCAATTGCAATGATATTTTTAATTTTTATTGTACAGACTACACAACTTCCGTAAAATTGGGTAACAGAAACCCCCATATCGAATAAAACACCAGTAAAAACCATCCAAAGACCGGAAGGGTCTTACCTTCAAGGAATGAAGCAAATTCTGCTGCAAACATTCCAAATATGGTTCCACCAAAATTATCAATAAACCATTCCCCGAACCATATCATTGCCAATGGGGTGAGTAACTTTATCGAAACGCCGGCAAGTTCTTCCCTTCTGATAAATATCACTATTGCTAAAAATATTATCGAATATATAATCGAATACACTTTACCTTTTGTGATCATTTTGTTTTCCTTTCCTTAATTATTTAATCCAATCTTGAAAATTTTCAGGAGTTATAATCTTAAATTTAGATTGTGTATAAGTTTTTGCCCATGCTACAGGTACTTTTGATTTCTTTTTATTCCACTTAAATTCATAAGCATGTAACACTCCACCTCTCTCTTCAATCCAATCAATTTCTTGCTGATCGTAAGTTCTCCAAAAATAGTTATTCACGATCATACGATTAACATTTTGATATTTAATTCTTTCTGAGATTGCATAGTTCTCCCAAAGTTGACCAACATCATTCCTTAGATCAAGATTATTAAAATTTGCAATTAATGTATTTCTTATCCCATTATCATAAAAATACCACCTTGGACTTTTTGAGATCTCTTTTCTCAAATTTCTACTGAATCCTTCTACTTTAAAAACAATAAAAACTTTTGATAATAAATCGAGATACTTCTCTACCGTATTTTTACTCATTGATAATTGCCTACCTATCTCATGATACGATACTTCCTTCCCTATTTGAAAAGCTATCAACCTTAGAATACTGTGTATCTTAGATGAATTTTTAATATTTTCAAAAGCTAAGATATCCTTTAATAGATACGAATTGATTATTTCATTCAAATATTCTTTTTTATCTGTAATATCCGGTAGATTTATAAGTTCAGGATAATTACCATAGATCATTCGATGCTTGATCATATCTTTTTTAGCTATCGGATTATCAATTTGATTAAATTCATTCTCTGAAAATGGATAAAGCATATATGTGTATTTTCTACCTGTTAATGGCTCTCCTGTCATGTTATGTATATCAAAAGCTGAAGGGCCTGTTATAATAATTTTCAACCCTTCAATTTCATCTATCATCAACTTCAATATATTTCCAATTTCTGGTATTTTTTGAGCTTCATCAATTACCAATAATTTCTTATTCCCGAGAAATTGTTTATAGTTTTCAATTGAACGATGCTCTAATGCTAAATGAATATTTATATTTTCACCATTAACAAACAAATATTCTTCCTTAATCTCCTTTAGTATTTGTTTTAGTAAAAATGTTTTACCTACTCTTCTTGCACCAAGCAATACAAGTACTTTTCCTGAATTGATTTTATTCAATAATAGTTTCTTTATATCTCTGTCAATGTTTTGCATGCTATCCCCATCAATTCATGATAATACTGTCACCCTATTGACTGAATTTACATTAAATTTGTCATCATGTCAACTATTTTATCATATTCATCAATACTGTAGGCATGGTTTACTCAAATTCATAGTCATAGACTTCTATAATATCATTTTCATAATCTATCAAATAGAATTTATCTTTTAAGTAAATTACTTTCTCATGCTTTTCTTTTGTAGGATTTTCCAATACGAAGTTAGCGATCAATTTATCATTGTTGAAAATATCAAACACCATATCTTTACTAGAAAACCCACCTTCAATAAGAGTCCACAAATAACCATTTTTATCAGCCATTATATCATACATTGCTAATTTATAATCGTATATTTTATCAGCATCTTTAGGTTTATTCCCATCCTTGAACATCAAATCCAATTCTTCTGCAGTAAAGCGCTTTTTAACATATTTTTTTCTTATATTTCCTTTGAATTTTCCTGTATGTGAATATACATCAACCTTATATTCAGATTTATTTCTTTTTGTTAAAAATATACTGCTATCATTGTATGTGAATATTGGTTCTTTAAATAAAATTTGATCTCCTTCTTTCGGATAATCTACAAAGGCTTCGTATATAACCTTCTTTGTATTTAGATCTTTGTCTACTATCGATAATGATTGACCGAGAATAAGATTATTTTCAGCTCTTTTATATGTGGTCATACGCACAACCAAAATCGAATCATTCAATTCATAAATTTCTTGTGGAAGTGTAATTTCTTCATGCTCAATAATTTTTGTGGAAATATATTTTCCGTTCTTTAGGAACTTCTTTAATTTGATCATATTATCAATTATACAGACTGTATCTCTATCAAAATAGTAAACATTTGACCTTTCTATCTCCTCTGGTCCCATACCTGTATTTGTAATATTATTCTCAAACTTTCCATTTCTATCAAAAACTCTGATCGATCCTGATTTATCATCACGGACAAATACATTACCTTCTGTATCGACTTTAGTACCATTCCAAGTGAAAGAAAATGTTCTCGTAGAATCTGCACCCTCAGGAAATCCTTCAATTGTGTAGAGCTTAGTTAACTTTACTGTTTTAAGCTTTTGAACTTCTTCCTTCTTTGAGCAGGAAATCAACAGTATTATGATTGATACTAGGATGAGTGTATTTTTCATTTATTTTCCTATTTTTATTCAAACTCATAATCGTATACATCAATTAAATTTTCATCATGATCTATAATATACATTCTGTCTTTAAAAAACACTTCTTTTAGTGCTCTTGAATCATCTTCATTACGTAGATTAAATTTATACTCAGAATATAGTTTTCCATCTTTAAATATATCAAAGACCATTTCATATCCCATATACCCTCTCAATACCCAGAGATTACCATACTTATCTGCTTCGACATCAAGAACTGACGGACTGTAATCATACATAGAGTGAAAAATATTAGGATCGAGATTATTCTTTTCATGGTAAATCCTTGCCAACTTTAATTCTACATCGGAAAATTTCTGTTTTCTGTACTTTTTTATTATCGGCTCCAATTCATTTCCTAAATAATCATATACATTGATCTTATATTCAGATTTACTCATAAAAGATAAAAATATGCGTTCTCTTGAATGAGTGATCAAAGGAGAAAACCACATTGAAGTCTGCCCTTCCCTGGCATAGTTTATTTCTTTAGTCTTATAAATCATTTTTTTTAGATTTGTATCAGCATCTATTAAAGCTAATCCATTCCGCAAAAATAGCTCTCCATCTTCTCTTCTAAACTGAAGCATCTTTGATATTATTGTCGAATCATTTAAATATTTAATATTAATTGGTAAAAATATATCATCTAATGAAAGATCCCTATCTCTTATCTTAGTATCTAAATATTTACCATTACTTAAGAATTTCTTTACTTTGATATTATTATCTACAACAAAGACAGTATCCCTATGTAAATAATATTCAATATATGCTTCAATTTCTTCCGGTCCCATTCCCCTTCCAGAAATTTCTGAATAAAAATCTCCATTTTCATCAAATACTTTTATAGATCCTGTTATCTTGTTATAAATGTATAATTTATTCTTATTATCAGCTTTAATACCATATGATGTAACAAACATTTCTTTTCTTGTAGCTTCTTCTGTAAACCCTTCAATAGTATACAGCTTCGTTAGCTTTACTGTTTTAAGCTCTTCTATATTTTCCATCTTTGTGCAACTGACAAATAAAACTATCATTAAAAATATGCTAATGTATTTCATAAATCCCTTTTTGTTTTTTAAAAGAGGGGACGACTGGTAGGCGTCCCCTACATTATCCATTTTCAATTTTAATAATCGTAAACATCAATACTCATATCTTCTTCATTGACAAAATACATTCTTGTACCCGAGAAATACTCCTCACCACTACTTTTCAATGGTACTCCAATGATATCTTTATCATGTAATTTATAATCAACTCTATTTAGGAATATACCATCCTTAAAAACATCCATATACACCCCATCTTTATCAATGCGTCGATCAATAACAGGAATTACAAGAACTCTATTATACTTATCTATATGAATAGAATGTATTGCATTTTTGAATTCAGCAGCTTTTACATCATTAGGATTATTTGT
>WTAK01000291.1 GCA_013139625.1 Candidatus Delongbacteria bacterium
CTGGAAATACCATTTATATTCGATGTGATAGCTCTGTAATAGTACGTTGTGTTAGTATCCAGGATTGAGATATTTTTGAAGAAAGCTTCAGCAGTCGATGAATTTATATCTATTCCGTAGAAAAGAGTGTCTCCGAAACTTTCACTGAGCCCATATTCATAATAAAGTTCAGTATCAATACCTTTAGTGTTGGCAGTACAATTAAGATCTACATCAGTAGCATTTTCTACATAAGCACTGTCAGTTGCAACTGGTCCTGTGACATTGATCTTAAAGAATGATCCAATACCTCCATTTGAATTAGAAGCACATGCGATTACTGTAGGGATCCCGTTCTCGTTCATATCCTGATAACCTGTAACAGAACTTCCAAACATGTCATTATCGTAGAGCTGGGCATCCAATGATCCATCGTTCAGATTCTTAGACCAAAGGAAATTTTCATTGTGATCTAGTGAAACAATATCAATGCTTCCTCTGTTAATAGAAGTCTGATCTCTCTGATATGATGATATAAGGATCTCATTATTACCATCTCTGTCAATATCATTCAAAGTTGTTACGGCATAACCACATTGAGAGTAATCTTCAGAGTCAATTCCTACATCCTGTGGAAAGAACTTCTTATAATCGTTAACACTTCCATCATTGTTCAGATAAATAATGTAAAAAGCACCATTTCCGCTCTTACCATCCGAATCGTTCAAAGGAGCACCAACTATAAGATCATCAACACCGTTGTTATCAAGATCTCCTGCATTGGCCATAGAAGCCCCAAAGCAATCCCCATCAACTACTGAACTTCCAATATCTCTTCCAACAATATCATTCAGAAGTGTTATAGTGTTGTCAACATTTACTTTAACTATAAAAATACAGCCTTTACTGCTGTAGAATCCCGGAGCAGCAATTGCGATTACTCTGTTATTTAGGCCGTTAATCCCTTTCAAAGGAGCAGATGATGATCCGAATAGGAAAAAATTATTTCCTGAATCAGGATACTTTATTCTTTTGCTTGACAATATTGTGCCTGAGTGGTTCAATTCAAGTAACCATACACAACCTATTGAAGAATATCCATCATAATCAGTACCCGGTGCTCCAACAGCGATTACTTTATTTCCATTACCGTAGAAGTCACCAAGGAAAGATACTGATGAGCCGAAAAGATCTTCCGTAGCCAAAGAATCAGTTAATAATGGAGAGTTGTTATCTAATGTGACTGTCGTATAATATTCGGTTTTGTTCAAAAATAAGATTTCAACAGAACCTGAGTTCATTACATTTGTGTCACTGAGAGGTACTCCAACTACAAGATCTTCAATACCATAACCATCTAGGTTCCCAATATTGGCAATAGATGATCCGAAATATCCTCTAACTGTGTTTCCATTCATATCTTGGGCAGAAATATATTCACCAGAAATTATACTGCAGAAAGAGCTTATGAATGTGAAAAATATTGAGAGTATCAGTATTCTATTTTTCATGATTTCCTCCTGTAATTTCTTCTTTTCTTGAAGGATAGTAACCTGATGTTGCTATGCAGAACCTTAGAGTTAGATATGGTTGCATATTGTTGTGAGGTTGATTACTTCCGTTATTACCTATACTTGTTGAACTTAAGATCGTATTAGCATCCGAACGAAAATTGTTGAATTGATGTGTTGAATAGTATCTTCCTTCAGGACTCTGATATTCAGGAGTAGGAGAGTACCTAAGCATGTGGCTATGTGAAGGCATCTGTGCTGCTGTTAAAGTAACGGATTCATATCCACCATATTCACCCCATGTTCTAGTTGACAGTCCGGGACCATTACCCCAGTTCATAACTGTTCTTCCTTGTGCATTTGGAACTCCAAAAGTTGTTTGTCCATCACCACCGTAAGTTGTTCCTACTAAAGAGAATAATGCTGTGTTTTGAGCTATTTGTAATAACTGGCCGCTACAATCCAGAAAATCTCTCGGAGCAAAGTTATAAGGAAAAATACAAATTTCTCCTATGAAAGGATATATACCTTTTGACTTGCTGTGTGATGGGAATATCCCTGCGAGAGCTATACAAAAGTTGATAGTTTGGTAAGGTTGCTTATTCTCATGAGCCTGACTTACTCCTGTATTACCGAGAGATGAAGGGCTCAATGTGATATTATTAGTTTCTCCGTAAGAAGGTATAGTTTGATTATCTGCAAAATTTGTGTTTAACGGGTTTATACTATCTCCAAGTAAGGTAGAAGCATTTATATCATGATTGTGACTTGGGAGTTCACTTGAATATAATGTATGTGTATCCTCTCCGCTTCTTTGACCGAGTGAATGATTTGCCCCTCCTGAACTACCTATATGTATAGGTGTTCTACCTCTCAGATCAGGTAATCCGAATGTAGTACGACCATCTCCACCATAATTTGTTCCGAGCAGGCTATAAAGTGACTGATACTGATTAATTGGAAGAATCTGTCCGTCACACTTAGCCCAGCTTCTCGGTGCAAAATTAAAAGCATACATTTTAATTTCACCCAGATAAGGTTCAGATTTTGGTTCGGTTTGTTCTTTAGCCATAGAAGGATAAATACCTGTCAGTGCAATAATATAAGTACAGTTAATGAAAGGCTGCATATTAGTATGAGCTTGATTCCCGCCTGCACTCTGGGTAGCTATACTTTCCTGTAGCGATTTATCTCCATAAACCGGAAGCCCATTACTTGTTCTGGCAATTACTCTATTTGAAGGATCGGTATCTGTACCTTCAGCATCAGATCCGTTTAGCTGATGGTTATGAGATGGCATCTCGTTTATAGTTAAAGCAACAGATTCAAGTCCACCCTTTGAGCCTAAATTAAAATTTGGCAAACCAGGCCCCTGTCCCATATGAATAGGGATCCTTCCTCTCAAGCCAGGTAGTCCAAATGTAGTTTGACCATCTCCACCGTATATTGTGCCGAGTAGTGAGAAAAGTGCTTCGTTTTGACTGATGGAAAGAAGTTGTCCATCACATTTTGCCCATCCCCGAGGAGCAAAATTACCTGCAAATATTCTTATCTCACCAATGTAAGGTTCCTGTGCTTTTAACAGCGTGAATCCAAAAATAAGTAAAAGGATTATGATCTTTGTTTTTTTCATAATATATCCTATTCTAAATTAGTCTGATTTTCTTTCAAGGTTGATGATATTTGCGAGCATTTGTTATATATATCACAATATAATCACAGATCATTGATTTTCAAAATGTAAAAAAAAAGTATTAAATTGAGATTAAGTAATAAAAACAATTTATTATTGTAATATAATAGAGTATCTTTGGAAATAATTGACAATTGATAAATGAAAATGGGAAATATAATGATAGAAATTGGTAGAATGATAAAGATCAAAGCAATGAGAAAATCTGAGAATGGCATGTATCTTGATGGGGGAGAATCTGGCGAGATCCTTTTACCAAACAAATATGTACCTGAAGGGTTTGACATCGAGGATGAAATTGAAGTTGTTATTTATCACGATCATGAGAAAAGATTAACTGCTACTACGATAGTTCCTAAAATTCAGGAAGGTAAATATGCATATCTAAAGGTTGTTGCTGTCAGTGCGATCGGAGCATTTATGGATTGGGGATTACAGAAAGATCTTTTTGTTCCTTATGCTGAGCAAAATGTTGATTTTGAAGCTGAAGAATCATACCTGATCTACGCATATATTGATAAACTGTCAGATAGGATAGTAGGATCATCAAAAGTTAATAAACATCTAGAATCAGAACCTACGGGTTTCAAGATAGGTGATGAAGTTGAGATCTTAGTTTGCAATAAATCTGATATCGGTTACAATGTTATAATAAATGATAAATGCTGGGGAGTTGTACATAACTCTGATGTAGAGAATAGTCTTAAAACAAATAAGAGAATGAAAGCATATATTAAAAATATTAAAGATGAATTTAAGATCGATATTTCCTTTCAAGCTCCAAGTACCAAAAAAGTATATGAGCTTACAGATGTTATTCTGGATAAAATCAAAGAAAACGGTGGTTCGTTATCTATAACAGATAAGAGTTCTCCTGAAGCGATATTTGAAATGTTCAAAGTCAGCAAGAAAGTTTATAAGAAATCTGTCGGAGCATTGTATAAACAAAGATTAATTAAATTTGATGATGGAATCATTAAATTAACTGTGGGTAGAAAATAATGGGTTACAAACAAATTGATATAAAAGTCCCGGTAGATTATACGGAACAGTTAATTCATAAGGCTATCTCCAAAAAGCTGAGGATATCAGAATTTACTTATCATATTGATAATAAAAGCCTTGATGCGAGAAAGAAAGATAACATTATTTGGTTATTACGATGCACTGTTGTTTCAAAACAACTGAGAGGAGATGTACCTCCAAAGGCACCAATGCCGGATATTTATTACAATGATCAAAAACAAAAAGTTGTTGTAATTGGTAACGGCCCTGCAGGCTTTTTCAGTGCTTTTATTCTACAGATCTCAGGTTATGATGTGACAATAGTCGAAAGAGGTACAGATGTTGATCAGAGAACTAAAGGTATTAAGGATTTCGAAAGCAGTGGAATTTTTAATCCCGTAAGTAACTATGCATTTGGTGAAGGTGGTGCAGGTACATTCTCTGACGGCAAATTAACTTCAAGATCAAAGCATATTTCAAAAGAAAGACAATTTATTATCTCAAGCTATATAAAAGCCGGTGCTCCCGAAGAGATTGCATATATGCAGCATCCTCATCTCGGTAGCGATAATCTGAAAAAAATTGTAAAGAACCTAAGAAAAGAATTCATAGATTACGGTGGAAAAGTAATTTTTGAAACAGAAGTAAAAGACCTGAAGGTAATTGATGGAAAAGTCACAGAGATAGAGACTTTGACCGATTTCATACAGGCAGATCATTTTATTTTTGCTATAGGTCATTCGGCTTATGATACATATCGAATGTTGATGAAGAATGGAGTTCAATTCAGAACTAAGAATTTTGCAATTGGATCAAGAGTAGAACATCCTCAAAAGTTAATAAACTTGGCTCAATGGGGAAGGGAAAGCCTGCCTGGTGTAAAAGCCGCTGAATACAGGTTGACTTCCAAAGGTGATGGTAATTCTCCGGTATATACATTCTGTATGTGTCCGGGAGGAAAGATAGTACCTGCAGGAGCATTTGAAAATTCTAATATTGTTAATGGAATGAGTAAATACAAAAGAAATGGAGAGTTCGCTAACTCGGCTTGTGTTGCAGGTGTTGAACCTAATATTCTTTTAGGTAAAGAAGCTACTGCTGAAGAAATTTTGAACTGGGTAGAAGCACTGGAAAAGAAGTTTTACGAATATTCAAAGGAATATAAAGCTCCTTTTTGTACAATTAAAGATTTTATAAATAAGAAAGAATCATCCACAGAAATAAGTTCAAGCTATCCAATGGGATTAACTCCTGCACCACTGTGGGAATTACTTCCGGAAAGTATTAGTAATTCTATCAGAGAAGGGCTTAAGGATTTTAGCAAGAAGTTGAAAGGATTTGAGACCGGTAATATCATGGGGCTAGAAAGTAAAACTTCTGCTCCTATCCAGGTTCTCAGAGAAAAAAATGGTCTTTGCTCAGGGTTTAGTAATTTATACATGGTCGGAGAGGGAAGTGGATATGCAGGTGGGATCATATCATCTGCTGCTGATGGGATCAAGGCGGCGTTAGAGCTTAGTTTAACTCCT
>WTAK01000404.1 GCA_013139625.1 Candidatus Delongbacteria bacterium
AATGTGTGAATTTTTCATTATCATAATCATCACTCTCATACATATTTTTAAAGGCAACTGCCTCTTCTAAGCAAGAAAGTCAACCCTTTGCCAAAAATTGAAAAAAGGTTAACTCCTCAACTTTTTCTCTAAAGTCAATAGGATCACCTTCAGTATTTGAAAGTAGCCCAAATTCATTGTAGAGTTTTTCTTGTATGAATAATTTTCCTACCTTTATTCCTAATTTTGTGGTAATTGAAGTATTATCCGTGTCATCGGAAACTAAAAAATATAAATAAAATCTCTGTGGATTGCTGCCTTGAACAATCGGAAAATTTTCTAGAGTAATTACAAATATTACCTCTCCATCTGAGTTTATACTTTTTGATTCAATTTGATACGAAATACCTGCTATTTCATCTTCCGCAAAAAGTGTTACACTGTAAAGATTTCCATTGTCTTCTGCTGAAACAACAAAATAATGGTCTCCATTCTCTTCCTCAATTTTATGTTCAAAATCAGTGTAAGTGATTGTTGAATCCTGAGAGTTGAAAAGTGTATCAGTAGAATTATAGATCATTTGGATAGTTATTTCAGGTGATTCGTAGTCAACATTCACTGGTGTTTCTGTGTGACATGAGTAAAAGATCATTGATGAAAAAATGATTAAACTCATTAAAAAGTAATTTAGTTTTTTCATTTAGGCTATCCCTCGCTTTTTACTTCTTTTTTACTTTCAGCAGATAAATCTTCACCAAAAGCCTTAATTATTGCATCTTCAAACATTTTTTCAGTTCCTTTTCCGTCATGCTTGAAAACAATTTCGCCTTTTTTGTTTAGTACAAAAGTAACCGGCACAGTAGATTTGCAACCAAATTTTTTAAATACTTTTTTACCCTTATCAAAAAGAACCGTAAAATCAAATCCTTTAGATTTTACAAAATTTTTGGCTTTTTGGATAGCACTTCCTTTGTCTATCGTTATCAAATACACACTAAGACCTTTATCTTTATACTTCTCATAAAGTTTATTAAAAATAGGCATTTCTTCTTTACACGGTCCACACCAAGATGCCCAAAAATCAATTAGGACAGGTCCTTTTTCTAAAGCATCTTTCAGCTTAACCGTTTTCCCTTTGATATCCTTCAGCTTAAAATCTTGTGCTACCTTCAACTCTTCCGCCAACATTATAGAGCTTAAAAACAGAAGCATCAAGACTACTTTTTTCAATAACATTTACTGTACCTCTCAGTTTGTTAACTTCGTTTAGTTCAACAATATAGACATTTATCTATATAACTAGATCTATAATATCATATTAATCTAAGAAAAACAAGTTAAAAGTAAATGATTAATGTCAACCCGCGCACAAGAGGCTGTGCTTTTGGGTTCTTTCCATTAGAAATTGTTGGAATGTTTTTACAAATAAAATTATTTGACATATTTGGTATTGAACTTTATATTCAAGTTCTAATTTGCTTGTAAAATTTAATATAAAATGGAGAAAACAATGGCAAAGGACAAAAAATCTGATCTTGAAAAGTTAGGTAAAAAACTGCTGTTTAAGAAAAAAAATGGTTGGGATGGTCTTAAAAAGAAAGATTTTGATACAGTTATGGCTCTTTCAGAAGACTATAAAAAATTCCTTAACTCTAGTAAAACCGAAAGAGAATCTATTGATACAATTGCAAAACTAGCCAAGAAATTTGGTTTTGTTGATATCAAAAAAGCAAAGAAGAGTGATAAAAAACTTTTTATCAACTATGATGGCGTTGCAGGTTCTTTGGTATATGTAAAAGATCCAAAGAAATTTCACGAAGGTTTTTTGATGAATGGTGCTCACATTGATGTTCCTAGAATTGATCTGAAACAATACCCGCTTTACGAAGATGAAGATATGGCTTATATGAAGACTCACTATTACGGTGGAATTAAAAAGTATCAGTGGGTAACAAGACCATTAGCACTTCACGGAGTAATTATTCTTGAAAACGGTAAAACTGTAAAGGTAAATATCGGTGAAAAAGATACTGATCCTGTTTTTACGATCAACGACCTTTTGCCTCATCTTGCTCAAGACCAATACAAGAAAACTCCAGGTAAAGTAATTGAGGGTGAGCAATTAAATATTCTTGTTGGATCAATTCCTTATAAATTCAAGCATGAAAAAAATGCAATGAAATTAGCGATCTTAGATTTCTTGAATAAAGAGTACGGTATTGTAGAAGAAGATTTTGTAAGTGCTGAACTTCAGCTAGTACCTGCTGGTAATGCCAGAGATATTGGTTTTGACAGAAGTTTTGTGGGTTCTCACGGACAAGATGACAGAGTTTGTTCTTTCTTGGGAATGAAAGCTTTATTCGATATCAAGGAAAAAGATATTAAGAAAAACCTTATGATGATATTCTTCGACAAAGAAGAGATCGGATCTGCTGGAAATGCCGGTGCTGACTCTAATATCGTAGAAAGAATGGTTAACGATGTTCTTCAGCTGAATGGAAATAAAGATTATAATGTACTGATAAAAGCATTAGAAAATTCGAAATTACTTTCTTCTGATGTAAATGCCGGTATTGACCCTGCTTGGAAAAGTGTAAATGAGCCTATGAATGCTGCAAAGATCGGTTATGGTGTCTGCTTAACTAAATTTACCGGATCTGGTGGTAAAGGTGGATCAAATGAAGCTCATGCAGAATTTGTAGCAGAAATAAGAAAAGCTTTCAATAAGGATGGTGTTCTTTGGCAAACTACTGAACTTGGAAAAGTAGACCAAGGTGGTGGTGGTACTATCGCAAAATACTTAGCTGCTTATGGAATGGATGTTGTTGATTGTGGTACTGCACTACTTTCTATGCATGCACCTTTTGAAGTTGCATCAAAAATAGATATTTATCACACTTACAAAGCATATTTAGCTTTCTTTAAGTACCTATAAATATTTAGCAAAGGAATTTCAATTAGGGCGTAAAAACGCCCTAATTTTTTATTATGCAAAAACAACAAATTAAAATAATGCTTACGCGAATTTGGACTCCCGGAAATGTAGGTTCTATACTTCGGGCTATGAAAAATTTTGATTTTACGAATATGGTTTCTATCAATCAAATGAATTTTGATAAAGATGAAACCTTGACGATGTGTGCCGGTGCAAAGGACCACATCAGTCACTTAAGACATAGTACTGATTTCGATAAAGAATGTGATAAATGTAATGTTATCTATGCTTTTACAGCCCGAAAAAGAAGGTTTTACAAAATAATTACTCCGGAACAAATGGCAGAGGAAATATCTCAACTACCTGATACATCAACAGTTGGTCTGCTATTCGGTAATGAAACTAATGGAATCACAAATGAAGAAGCTGATAAATGTGATAAGTTAGTGATGATACCAACATCTGACAAATATTCTTCCCTAAATGTTGCAAGTGCATCAATGATAGCTCTTTATGAAATTTCAAAAAAACTTTCCAATATGAACGTTGGCGCAAAGAAGGGAAACCTAATAGATATTTCTGAAAAAGAACAACTATTCAAAGTAATCGAAAAAGTAGTAAGTAATAAATTGATGGAAAATTCTACGAAAAAACAGCAGATCTATGACAATGTCAGACATATTTTCAGAAGAATGAATTTAAATAAAAAAGAAGCAGGATTTGTAAGAAGTATCTTTGAGATAATCGATAATAAGATAAATTGATACCACTCCAATATTTTCAATAATACTACAATCAAATTTCACTTGACAAAAAACACTTTGCAGATTATATTTGCAACCTGTAAAACGCAGTGTGGGGGGTATAGCTCAGTTGGTTAGAGCAGTAGACTCATAATCTATTGGTCCGGGGTTCAAGTCCCTGTACCCCCACAAGTTACAACAAGGTGCCTAGCACCTTTTTTTTTACTACGGAGACAGAAAGAGTGAAAGTTAGTAATGTATTAGACATATTGAACAAGCAGATTACCCCCTCCATTAAATGGAAAGATGATCCAATCGGATTATTGATAGGGAATAAAAATGCTGAAGTAAATGCTATTCTAGTAAGCCTGAATCCGACAATTGCTGTTGTAAAAGAAGCGATTGAGAAAAAATGTAACCTAATCGTTACTCATCATCC
>WTAK01000414.1 GCA_013139625.1 Candidatus Delongbacteria bacterium
ATTTTCCCAACTCCAATTTTGGTCAATTTTATTAGGCAAAAATGCTTTGTACTTAAATTCTTTTGTATAAGTGCCTGATTTAAAGTTTTCTAATTTCACAACAACCCCTTATTGTCATTATCCCACATATATGACAATATAAATTATTCAATTGTCAAAATCAAGCATTTTTTACAATATGGCGCGGTGTGTTGTCATTTTTTGCTAAATGTTACAATACTGAAATTTGTGGTTTCATTTTTTTTCTCTGTTTAAAATTTAAGATTGTGTCTCAAGGAGAATCTTTTTATTCCCAATAACAAAAGGTATCCATAAAATACTACCGATTGCAATCGTTAAAATACTTATTAAAAGAAAAGTTGTTTCCATTCCGTTCATATCAGAATAAAATCCTATCATAGGTGCTAATACAGAAAACACTAATCTTCCAAAAAGATTATTTATAGATAGTACTGTAGCTCTACTTTTTGATTCAATACGCTTATTCAATGCGGTGTTTATTATTGGTGTATAAAACCCACCGACTAAATAAAAAGGTAAAATAAACATTAACTTATAATATCCTTCAAATACCGAAATCCCCAAGTATCCCAAAGAGATAAGTATTATCATGAAAGCTATCGAACCGGACAACTTTAACTTTGCTACTAATGATGTAGAATATCTTGCTGCAACAAAAGAGATTGATTTTAAAAGAGCAAACACTACTCCAAAACCTATGATCGGAATTGCTTCATTTTTTAGTATAGGTTGAACATACCAAAAACCTATGATCATTAAAGCAAATATAAATGCACTAACACCAAATATGTACCATAGATTCTTAGTATGCTTGAAGGCTGAAGACCAAATTTTCGGTTTATCTTTCTCAGAACTGAAAGTCTGTGAAGGTTCTACTAATTTGTAAGCTGCTATTATGGCGATAAGAATAAATAAACCTCTAAATGCATAAGTTGCTCTAAAACTGTAAGCTGCTATCAACCCTCCGATCACTACACCAAAAAATTCTCCAAAGTGATGTAACGATTGGAACTTGGCTTCTGCTTTACCATAATCTTCCTTCTTCCCCATCTCAGCAAAAGTTTCATAAAGAATTGCGGAATCAGAACCCGAAATAAATGTAACTCCAAGTCCAAGGAACAGTTCGCCAATTAAAAATCCGGTAAAACCAAAAGAACTTCCAATTATTATAAATCCGATCAAACTTATTATAAGTCCGTAAAATAAAGAATTCTTGCGACCGAATTTATCAGAAATGTAACCGGTTGGAATCTCAAATATAGATATCATCATTGAACTGGCAGCCTGAATCATAAATAAGTCTTTCATTGTAAGACCGTATTTGAAATAAAAAATAGCTATGATCGGTGCAGGAAACATTAGCCATCGACATATCTGAATTATATTAAGCTTCTTTATATTTGAATTTAGTGACATTTCGCTCAATTATTCTTTTCCCTCTTTCTCCATTTATCGATAATTCTCTTCTCGGTTTCTGCTGTTAATCCAACTTTCATTTCTCTGTCTTTAGGTAAACCTAGATACCATATAAGCGTATCTAGTATCGTTGAACTTAAAGGTCTGAAGGTTAGTCCTACATCTATAAACTGAACAGGACAATGCGTATTCTTAGCTATCATTAGCCAGAAATCCCTTATTGTTATTTGTGCCAAAATAAATTTAAATTAGGAGGATTTTATAGGCTAACACTTACAATATAACAGAAACATACTGCCAAGTCGATGATTTTTTTAAGTCCACAAAAAATATACCAGAGCTATTGTAGATTAAAGTGTGTTATGTTTTAGCGGACAATCTTTAGCTCCTTTTTTATTTGACAAAAGTCTAATTAAGCACTATATTAACTCATACAAAATTAAATAATGTAAATAAAGATGCAGTGTATGAAACGGCATTTCTTTATTGCTCTCATTTTAGTCCTGTTTTGTTCTCTGTTCAGCCAAACAGACGAACTTGCTGTTGCAACAGAATCAATATATGATATTAACGGTACGATGGTTATTGCTGATGGGCATATTAGCATCCCGGATGGAGCAAATGTAATTCAGCATGGATTCTGCTGGAATACTTCTGATGAGCCATCTATTGAAAATTTTAGGTCTGAGATGGGAAGTATTGGTTCTTCCGGCAAATTCACTTTTAATGTTACAGAACTTGAATGCTCCACCGAATACTATATAAGAGCATACGCTCAAACACCTTATGATACTGTCTACGGGAATATCAAGCATTTCGTTACGCTTGATTATATTTCTGAAAAACCAGCTGGTAGCGGTACCGAAGGAGATCCTTATATTATCAGAAAATTAGATCACCTTTATTGGATGAGCCTGCACTCTTCGGAATGGGACTGTTATTACAGGCAGACAAAGGATATTGATGCATATACAACTGAAGATTGGTATGATGGACAGGGTTGGAATCCGATAGGTAATACTATTACTAAATTTACCGGACATTACGATGGTGAAGGGCATGTCATCAAGAACTTATACCTAAAAAGATTTTACAATATGGGAATATATGCTACTTCTCAAAGTAATTTAGGTCTTTTTGGAATAACTTATAATGCATACATCTTATCTTTAGGTTTAATTGATGCTAGAATCTACGGAGACTTCAGAGTCGGTGGACTTATAGGACATGGTATTGGTACCACAATAAGCGACTGTTATGTTATCGGTAGTGTAAATAATGGTCAAGAAATCGGTGTATTGATAGGTCGTAGCGATAATTCTACTATAGAACGTTGTTATAGTAGTGGGAATGCCACAGGTATGGCTTGTGCCGGTGGTATCGTAGGAGTAACTTCTTCTTCATCTATATCAAATTGTTATTCAACAGCCACAGCTGTGGGTCAGCACAATGCTGGAGGTATGGCTGGAGTATCAATAAGGTCTTCTTATTCTAACTGCTATTCTGTTGGTATGGTAAGTGCGCATGTAACTTCCAAAGGCGGATTTATTGGTAGTGATCTATACAACCATAATAATACTTTTTCAGCAAGTTTTTCAGCTAAGGACCCTTTAATCGGCACATGTTTATCTGATCTCGATGGTCTTGAGTGTTTGGATCGCAGCATATTGAGGATAAAAGATACATTCCTGAATTCAGGATGGGATTTTATTAAAGAAGATGAAAATGGTACAGATGATATCTGGGGTATAAATGAAGAAACCAATGACGGATACCCATATTTGGCGATTATCGCTATGATGTCGGATATTGAAGATGATGAGCTGAGCATCCCGGATCAAATCACATTATTACACAATTATCCAAATCCATTTAATCCTAGAACAATGATAGAATTCACTCTGCCTAATACTCAAAACATAGTACTTACGATTTATAATTCAATAGGTCAGACAGTAGAAGTTCTCTATGATGGCAATTTGTCAGCAGGGCAACATTCAATAGATTTTAATGCGGGACAATTGAATACAGGGATATACTATTATTCACTTCAAACCGAGAATGGTAAACTTACAGGAAAAATGCTGCTTTTAAAATAGACACGAATCAAAATATCCATCGCGTCAAATTCGTGATCAATTTTTAACTGCAACCACATAATAGAATTTCTTACTGCTCGTCTGGGAAATAGTCCAGGTTTCACCGTCAAATATGCCGGAATGGTCTTCCGTAAATTCGGAATACGGATTATCAGATGAATAAACTTTATATTCCAAGATT
>WTAK01000039.1 GCA_013139625.1 Candidatus Delongbacteria bacterium
TTACCATTTATGATAGATGTGCTACTAGATTGATATGGACCTGAGATCAATTTGAGGTCTTTTTCAAAGTTCGGTTGCTCCATAGAGGCATTACTACCGAAATTTTCTAATGTGAGTTCAAGCTCAAAAATATCAGTATCTAGGACTTCTCTGGCAGAGGTCGATAATTTAACGATTCTATTATCTGCAAAAAGCAGAGAAGCTAATATCAGTAGAAGAAAAAATATTTTATGGTATTTGCTTAATATCATCTAGCTATAATTCATTTCAGTTAATTTATCGAAAATTTATACTATTGATCTATTAGAATTGTTCCTTATCAATTGAGAACAAAATATAGATAAAAAAGAGCTTCATTTCAAGGTTTTTATATTGTAACTTATGATATAAGCGATAACCACCCCGTCAGCATATAGCTGACACCCCTCCATGGGAGGGGAATCTGAAAAGGAGAAAAGGTATGAAGAGCACTATATTAGTTATCATTGGAATACTTTTGGGTGCTATTTTAACTATTGTGATATTGAAGCAAAGTTTTCCGGGAATGATGATACAGACTTTTAAAAGTAAGCTTGATTATGCTCAAACTGTTAGAATGATCGAGACACAAGCTGTAAAGAACGGTTGGGCTGTTGCGAAGATCTATAACATGGAAAAAAGGATGAAGAAAGCCGGCTTTGAAGATGCTGCCAGAGTGAAAATAATAGAATTATGCCATGCAGTACATACAAATGATATTTTAAGCAAAGAAGATGATATGTATATTGCTGCGATAATGCCATGTAGGATGGCAGTTTATGAAAAGAGAAATGGGGATGTCTTTATTTCTAAGATGAATATTGGGCTTATGAGTAAGTTTTTCGGTGAGAATGTTGAAGAGGTAATGGGGCAGGTTGCGGAGGAGGATGAGCGAATCCTGATGGATATAATTGACAATTAATAATTTACAATGTAGGGGCGTATTGACATACGCCCGAAATATCCAATACCAACACGAAATCCCGTAGGGGAAGGTTCCCACGCCTCCCCGAAAACGAATTAAACATCAAAAATTTATTTGCAAATATGTGTAATTTCAATTAGTTTTATAATATCGAATAAATAATTGTAGGGATTTGTTAATGGTTTTTAATATACTGAAGCAAATGTTTAAGTATAAAGAAATTAGGAGTAAAACTTTACTGCCACATAATCGTTTCCCTCTTGAAATTTATGGAAATCTTAACAAAAATATTATCAAAGATATTATGGCAATTATAAATTATGAAGCTCCACCATTGTATTTAGATGGCACTGATGATCCTCATAATAATGAAAATATATTTACATGGAGAGACATGGCTAAAAAATTAGCTAAGGTTTTTATAGACAATAATATTAAATGTAAGGATGTTGATAAGTTTCATAAGAAATATAAATTTAGATTGAATGAGATAGTAGAATCAGATGGTGATATTTCAGAATTATTTGTACCAACTTTTTGTAACATTGAAGACATGAAGCACTTTATCGAGCACTATGAAATGGTTCTAGATGAAAATAACATTTTCAAAAATACACCTATAAGTTCTATGACTTATTATATGGACAATAAAAATAAATGGAATAAAGTAACAGAAATCTCAAATAAGGAGTTTAGTAAAAATGAATTAAAATTTTTATTCGAAAAAGAAATTATTATACCTGCATTAAACAGTAAACCAGAATTTCTATTAAACTCATTAACAGTTGAAAAGTTGAAGACAATTGCAAAAGAATATGGACTGAAAACATCTGGAAAAAAAATGGATTTAGTACATAGAATTGAATCAGTAGAAAACATTATGGACACTTTGCTTAGTTTAAGAAACTACAAGAATCAGTACATATTAGTTGCTCCTTCAAGTTGCTATTCAGCAAAACAAAATGAATTTGAAGATTTTGTAAATTACTATAAAGTAAATGAATTTACTTGTTTATTGCTAAATCATACATATGTTTGGTCAAAGCGTTACATAAGTGAATTTGAAAATGCAGTAGAAATAGGAATAAAAAAAATAAAGATACTTAATTTACGAGGTTGTAATTGTTCAAAAAAAGTAATTGAGGGGATACCTGTTAAACTTGTAAAAGACAACTTTCCACCTTTTGAATTAGGTTGTGATTGTACATATGAAGATATTTATGAATGATAAATAGTTAAGATATTCCCTATAAAATATAAAAAAAGACCCAAAATTGTTTTAGGTCTTTTTACATTCTACTACTATAAATCCTATATCAGATAATTCCTTAACATAAAATTAGAATTTTGAATTCTTTCATACAACGAAGCATATAATTTCTTTAAAATTTTATATCCGGCGGCATTATTGTTCTCAAATAAAGTAGTAAGTTTATCCCCATCAATTCTTAAGATCTCACCTTCAGTAATAGCCTTAGCAGAAGCACTTCTTCTCTTCTTAATAATACAAGACATCTCTCCAAAGTTGTCCCCTGGATTAATAGTATAAATAGTCTTACTCTCTTCCTTATCATCTGCAAAGAACTTAGAAGACACAAAGATCTGAACTCTACCTGAAACAACAATAAAAAGATCATAATCAGTTTCATCATCTTCCTTTAAAAGAACTTGTCCGGATACAATACTTTCAACACTGGCAAAAGCACTGATCTGTTTTAATAAATTTTCTT
>WTAK01000104.1 GCA_013139625.1 Candidatus Delongbacteria bacterium
GAATTAGGAAAAAAGCTGCAACGAAAGGACCTATGAATCCACCTATTGTATTTACGAAATACACTCTACTGAAACTCAAAGATACCATGTTGCTATTATCACTGTATAATCTGGCTGCACTCGTAAAAATGAATCCTGCTATAATAGCCTGAGGTAGAACAGTCAGTAATGATAAAATAACCGGTGGTAATAATATTCTTGTTACAGGTGTTGTCAGTAAATTGTGTAAAGGTATTATTATCCACTGAGGAGCATTCACAAAAATCAGAACACCGAAAGCTATGATAAACCCTGCTAAAAATAATCCGAATAATAGATTTTTTAAAATATCTGATTCATCAGTTGTAATTTTCTTAAATAATAAACTCCCCAAGAAGTATCCAAATATGATCACAGAGACTATCAAAGCAAATGTGTAACTCGTATTAGTCAGATATATTCTAAAGATCCTTAACCATATGATCTGGGCGATCAATCCGGTTAATCCTGATACGAATGCGACAATAAGTGACAATTTGGGTAATTCCCTACCTACTGTTTTCATTTGGATCTGGTTTGTATTCAAAGTACTGTCTTTAGAATTTTGAACTTTGTTCCTTTTTATCAATATATTTGTAATTACGGCTAGTAGAATATTCATTGTAGAAACTAAAAATACGGTTCCTTTCATTCCCGGATATCTCAATAAAATAAAACCTGCTAATAATCCACCGAATGCGGAACCAAATGTATCAGCTGCAAAAGTATTACCTATTGAATTTGAGATGTTGTTTCCCAATAGCAGATAGATTTTACTCACTATAGGCATAATTCCACCAATAAAAAAAGCAGAGGCAAATACAACACTCAGTGCATAGATATAAACAAATATCTCAATATTTTCACCGAGAATACCGTTGACTGCATTATACTTATATATTTCAGGAATAAATTGTAATAGTAAATATACTATGAGATTTATTATTCCAATTGCAGCTAATAAATAAACTAGAAACCTTATTGGATCCTTAGTTTTGTCGGCTCTTTTACCTAAGTATAATGACCCCAGACCTAAACCTGCCATAAAAGCTGAAACTACGATAGTTGAGGCATGAACAGTTGTCCCAAGATATAAACCAAGTAACCTATGCCATGTTACCTCATATACGAGAAAAGAAACGCTGGTGAAAAATACAACCAGCGTTAACAATATTCGTTTAATATTGAGTTCTTTATTCATTGTTTTGTATTATCCGCTGTTATCTGATAAAAATATTTATTTCCTAAAAGAACATCATTATCAATATAAGAATTTGCCCCTGAAGAACCTATCAAAGAAAATCCGGAGTAAGGGTCTTCCGATCTATAGATATTATAAATGGTTGCACCACCCACAGCATCCCAGGATAATGAACACGAACTTGCACTTGTATTAGGAACCACATTTATTGGAGAGGTTAACATATCCGTTACGGTAAATTTGACAGGTAATATCAAAGTATTTTCGTCAGGATCATTGCTTGTAATAATTATATCCGCATAATACAAACCATATATCAGGTCTGTTGCATCAGCGGTAGCAGTGATCAAATTAGAACCAGATTGCATTATAGTTCCTGATATCGGATTTAGACTAAGCCATTGAGGAAGAAAATTCGGATTAAATTCAATGGCCAAATTGTTTTTTACATAGCTTGTATTATATGCTAAAGACAATCCGTCTGTCCCTGTTCCATTTTCGATCCCAATAGTACAAGCATCCAGAATTCCATTCATACTGCTGTATTGAAATACTATCATACCATCTTGATATAATATGATCTCAAAAGTATTCTTACTCGAGCCACTATAATTTACTATCTCATTGTATTGAACTATAAATTTTCCATTTGCAATATCGCTGTAGTAATAAATATCATCGCTACTGTTTGAAGATGGGTCAAGATCATCCCAAAATGGAGCAATTATAGCGTTTGGAGATGCTGTTGATGGAATTAATGGATTATCATAACTAATCTCTGATCCTGTAAATGTAATAGCTACATTTGCGCCTATTCTTACCGTTGAGTAATCAGTTCCATAAAAGTTAAAATTAAACCCAAGCGATATAACACTTGAAATGCCATCGTCTGATAGGCTTAAAGAAGTACCGGAAGTTGCTATATCCTCCCAGTTGTAAATTGGACCATCTCCCTCATCACTATCCTTCCAAGTATATCCGAAAGTATCAGGTCCACCGCTTGCTTTATTTCCTTGAGGATAATTAATTGAAAGATTATATATCAGATCTTCTGTGTCAATATTCCCAATATCAAATGTATTATTTCCTGTCGTTGACGGAGCTGCCATTATAGTCAAAGTATCTGTCTGAGATAAAGTTATATCAGGATTAGCACCCATTGTAAGTTGAACATTTACTTCTGTGGCTTCTTTGAAAACTCCGGTTTCATCAGTTACAACTATATTGTTGATAGTCTGTGGTAAATATCCAGGTGCTGACACAGTCATTGAATATGTCCCAGCTTTTAGTATCCTGTAATAATCACCATGGTCAGGGTCAGTATTGTATTCCTTATCAATTCCAGTGATCTCTATTGTCGCATCCAAAGGTAATCCTGTATCAAAATCTGTTACGACACCGTAAATGCCTTTATGAGCTGCTGAAAGATACCAATACATTGCATCCCTATTATCTTGCCAGAATCCAGTCATTTCGCTAAATGCAGGCCATTTTGTTGATGATATCTCAAGTGTAAGATCAATATCGTTATAATATTTATAATTCCAGTCCTGCATTCCTCCATCTATCGAGTACCATTCATTACCATTTGTTATTCCATCTGTAAAAGAAGAACTATTGAACATCGGAGTATTTCTCATTGAATAATTATAAGCTAACCATGTTACATGTTCATCATCAGCACAGGCTGCGTATAAATAATTTGCAACATTATTATCTTTATCAAAAAGATAATTTGTTACTAAAGCACCTCCATGATAATTTGTCGACAAAATAAAATTATGATCGTTGCTCCAATTTATCATCGCCGCAATTTCCGGCTCCTCTAGTGCAGGATCATTAGGTTCTCCATATTCAAATTCCGGAAAATTTCTATTCAGATCCACAGAATTCGCATTATATCTTGAATTATTTGCCATACCGTCAGGATTCATCAATGGCATAACATAAAGTTCGGTATTATTTACAATGAACTGCATAGTATCATTATTAGCCTGATAACCGTAAAGAATATCCTCGATCATATACATTTCCATTTCCACACCTGTAACTTCATCACCATGCATAGTAGAAACGAATTTCAATTCAGGTTCTGCTTCTTCAACATCAACATTGTCAGATATTTTCAATACCCACAACTCTCTACCCTGAACAGAAGTACCGATCTGAATTCTTTTACAAATTGCAGGATATCTATTCTGCCAAACAAGCATTGAATCTCCAATATCTTCATTAAATCTGAAGTCTGTAAGTTTTTCAGGTCTTGAAATCGGTTTCCAGTTTACAACATAATTTTCTTTTTCTAACATCTGAAATTCTTCATCATTAACATATACCGTCAAAGTTTCAGGCAAAGCCTTTCCTGTAAAACTTGTACGATCTATATCTATTTTATTCTCCTGTAAAAATTTAATATCATCAATACCCGATATTTTCACAGTTGCATATTCATATTTATTCTTAGCTAAAAGAATCATTGAGAGTGTCAGAATAAAAATTATAATTTTCTTCATTAACTTAACCTTTGTTTTCCTAGTTTTACTTTACGTTATCTGCTGTTATTCTATAGAAATATTTATTACCTGTTAGAACATCATTATCAGTATAATCACTTGTCGGAGATGTATCTATCTGAGTAAATCCAGAGTAAGGGTCGGTAGATCTGTAGATAATATAAATATTGGCACCACTTACATCATCCCAGTCAATATCAGCCGAACTTGAGCTGGCTACAACTGATAAATTTACCGGTGCTGATAATGGATCTGATCCAACAACATTAAATTTATGAGGATCTGCAGATCCTATAAATGGATGATTTTCTATTCTTCCAGAATTATCCTCTGAGTGAATATAATATGACACTACTGATCCATTCACTTGTTGTGGAATGCTAGCAGTAAAAGTACCTTTAACTTCTGTCATTGGAACTGAATTCCAGCTACCTTCATCTATCTTATAATACAAATCTGCTAAATTAATAGTGTGTCCACCATATGAATTGATATCAGCTGAGATCAAATAGTCCTGTGTTGTTGAACGGTCAGCAGGATTAGCCACATGGTTAATATATAGCATTTCTTTATCAACGACTCCCCTTGTTCTGCAATGTAAAGCATCGGTTGGCATCCATACTTGTGCACCTCCAGGTATTGGAACAATAGAATATCCAGGCATTGCAGCTTCATAAACGGCTATGGCTGCAGCATCATTACTTGAATTCATTATTGGAAGGAATACGTGATCATTCAGAATTATGGAGTTCGTATAAGGTTCATCATTAGGTGTATTTACCCTATAAATTTCATAAGGAGAACCATATGAAGATGTTTGAGAAGCAAAATAAGCAGCAGTTGCTTCTATTTCTGCGTATTGTGGATGATTTGAAGGAACTTCTCTTATCAATATTTTATCAATATCTAAGAATTTCCCCCAGCAATCAATATGATCAATATATTCATTATTAGGATCAGGAACCACATGATAGGTATGAATTCCTAGGTAATCTAACATTCTTTGATCTACTTCAGTTTCTGAAATGCCTTGTTGATCTAAACTCTCTTCATATACAATTGTGGTTGAAGCAGATATCCCCATACCATCAGTCATATAATTTCCTCCGGTATGCACAACGCTCATACCGTAATAAGGCTCACTTAAGTATGGTGCAACTTCTGAAGGTACAGCATCATCGTTAAGACGGGGACGATTATACATAAAATCGCAGATCCCCACTTCATTGTCACTGACAACATACCAAGGACCATAGTCTCTAGTCCAATATGAATCTGTGGGTGTAACCAAAAACTCACATTTGGAAGTATCTACTCCAGCAGCAACATACAAATCAATAACTGCTCTTTGATCATTTGATCTAGGGATTAAAGTAAGAACATTGGTTACTTCTGCCATTTCTTTGACCAGATCCATAGGAATTCCAAAATAATACCTGACTACCACACTTTGCATTCTTTCAAACTCTGCAGTCTGTCTTACATTTCCGGTTGGAGGTGGAGTTGCAGTAAAGTCTTTTCCAATACTACCAACTCTTTCAAGTTCGTCAGGAGTCATCCAGTGAGGCATAGAATTGGGATTGTTTTTGAACCATTCAGCAGTTCTTTCAGCTAACTCATCCTTTGTCTCAGCAAAGTTTATGGAAAAGATTGCAGTAATTAAAAGAAGTAAAGTAATATATTTTTTCAAGATCTTCCTCCGGAAGTTTTAATTTTTTAAGACAGAGTATCCACACTCAATTCATAAGTAAATATAGTATAAATCTTATATAACTTTGTCAATGATATAAATCTTATTTTTGCAGAAGATATATCTTAGATATTTTATTTACTATTTCAATATTGTCCAAAGCTAGATCTAAGCTATTTCCAATCGATATACACCCGTGATCTTTCCACAAAACTATCTTATGATCATCTAGCTTTTTCAGGGTTTTCTCTGCAAGCTCTTTAGAACCTGGCTCAGTGAATGGAAGGAATCCAACCTTATCAGGTATCAACATATCGAACTCTGAGTGCATCGTTTTAAAAACTGCATTTATATTTTTCTCTGTGTCTAATTCTTCTGAGTGCATTGCTGCTATAAGCTCATCCGGATGAGAATGAATTATAGCTTTCTCCGGTCTACCTTCATTGACTAAATATCTATGTATGGCAATGTGACTTAAATACTCTGAAGTAGGAATAAATTCATCTTCACCAAACTTTGAAATTTGATATCCCTTTTCTCCTGATAAAAAAGTAAGAACACCACAATATTTTTCAGGTGATTCTGCAATTTCTCTCATTCTTGAACCGGAAGATGTAATAATAATTGATGTCTCAAATTCACCTCCGATAGTATCACTTACATTAAAACTTATATTCCCTGCATTTGCTTCAGCCCAGCCTCTTTCTGATAATATTTTTGCTGTATTTGAAATACTTTTTAAAGCTTGCTGTATTTTCTTTAGTTTTATCACTTATAATCCTCTTGTTTCATTCGTTTTCGGGGTCGAAAAGAAATCGACCCCTACGGTTTCAATTATCAATTGTAAATTGTTCATTGTCAATTGAATAATAATATACTGATTTTATCCGAAAAAAAATGTAAAATATTTCTTTTATTTTCTATTATTATAACTTTATCTTTCGTTTGTTATTTCACAATATCTAGAAATTAATGTAAAATTGGAGTATCAAATGGAAAACAATACAATGCAAGCAGTGATCGCGGATAGTATTTGGAAAGAAAAAAGTCTTGCAAAAGATATCATTTTAATTGCTTCAACAAGTTTAATGATAGCTTTACTTGCACAGGTCGTTATACCTATCTATCCTGTTCCTTTTACTGGGCAAACACTGGGTGTATTACTTACAGGAGCTTTGATCGGAAAGAAAAGAGCATCATTAAGTCTTCTTTCTTATCTAATGATGGGATTCATCGGAATGCCTGTATTCGTAGGTGGAACTTTCGGTATAGCTAGATTAGCAGGTCCAACCGGTGGATATTTAATAGGATTTGTATTTGCAGCAATTATAGTTGGTCATCTAACTGAAAAAGGTTGGGATAGGAATTTTATTACTTCGGCACTTGCTATGTTTATCGGAAGCGTTGTGATATATTCATTTGGACTTCTATGGCTAAGTAACTTTACCGGATGGGACAAAGTATTATCTGCAGGACTTATTCCATTTATCTCAGGTGATATCATAAAAATACTTATCGCAGCTTCGATCTTACCTGCCGGCTGGAAACTAATAAAAAAATAAAAGACATAAAAAATGGGCGTTAAAGACCCATTTTTTTATGTCCATTCGACATTTTCTTTGATAACCCTTGCC
>WTAK01000302.1 GCA_013139625.1 Candidatus Delongbacteria bacterium
GAGATTTTACAGCTAATGCACTGACAATAAATGGCAGTTTGACATTGGATACAGGTGGAGCGGTAAGTAGATTTTCAACAGATGGTACTCTAGCAACTAATAGTGACAGTCATATTCCAACAGAAAAAGCGGTAAGAACTTATGTAACCAACAGTAAAGATAACTTAGGTGATCATATTGCTACTCAGAATGTGATATTACCTTTCTCATGATGGTGGGAATGAAGGTGTTTATGTAGATACAGGAGGAAATGTTACTATTAGCGGCACTTCAACCTTAAATGGAACTCTCACAACTAGTGGGACTTCAACCTTAAATGGGGATGTCGGAATTGGAGCGGCACCAGCTTCTTCGTATAAATTGTATATTGTAGATGATTTTATATCAATTTTTGGTAATACAGATACTTCTACAGGTACATATACATATGGTGTTTACGGAGATGCAGATGGTGGATCAACAAGAAATATAAGTATTTATGGGGGTTCAGCAACAGGGACAGGAGTAAATTGGGCTGGATATTTTGAAGGGGACATAAATGTTACTGGTACTGTTTCGAAATCAGCTGATCAGGTAAAAATAGATCATCCATTATATCCTACGAATAAATTCTTATCACATTCAACTGTCACAAGTGACCAAATGACGAATATATATCATGGGAATGTAATATTAGGTAGTGATGGAAGAGCAATAGTAACAATGCCTGATTGGTTTGAATCAATAAACAGCGATTTTAGATATCAATTAACTGCTATTGGAGCTTCGGCACCGGGTTTATATATTGCTACAGAAATCAGTAATGAAAGCTTTGAAATAGCAGGTGGAACACCGAACATGAAAGTTTCATGGATGGTTACAGGAATAAGGAATGATAATTACGCGAGGAAAAATAGACTTGAAGTTGAAACAGATAAGGATTTAATTGAAAGAGGATATTACTTACATCCTGAATCATACGGCCAACCTAAAGAAATGGGTATAGATCATCAGCATGAAAAAGCAATGAAAGAACAAGCAGATAAATAAAAATCTAAGGAAAGATATGATGAAAAAAATATTACCGATAATTTTAATGATCTTGATCTCACTGAATGCAGAAACATTATTTGAAGTGAAAGATACAAGTGATAATACTGTATTCTCCATATCGGATGATGGTATGAGAGTATTCAATCTAGGCGATACTTTGATGGTAATAAGCTCATCAGACATAAAAGCATACATTGGCTCTAGCAAAGATAGAGCATTATCTCGTTCTTTTAGTATATCAACTAATACAACTGGAAAAGATGCTCAAACTAATGTTCTAGAAGTTACAACTGGAGCAACTTACATGAGTGAAGGTGGGCTGGGGCGTAAGTATACAGATTTCAGCCCTGAAAACATTTTTATAGGGCTAAATTCCGGACTGGTAAATACAGGCATCAATAATGTTTTCTTAGGCAACGAAGCAGGATTGGATAATTTGGGAGCAAATGAAAATAACTTTATTGGATTTCAAGCTGGTTTTAATAATACGACAGGTTATAGAAATAATTTTATAGGTTTTCAAGCTGGATATTACAATACACTCGGTTATATGAATACCTTTATTGGAACAGGTGCTGGTTTAAGTAATGTTGATGGGGATTATAATTCTTTGCTGGGATATTATTCAGGATATTTAGCAACTCTTGGTAACTATAATGTTTTTTCGGGATACTATAGTGGTTACAATGCTGACAATACCTCTAATTGTGTTTATCTTGGTTCGCATAGTGGTAGAAATGCTGACAATAGTACTAATAGTGTAGCGATCGGATATTCCAGTGGATATAATAATAATGCTGCGAATAATGTTTTTATGGGTTATCGGGCAGGATATAGTAATACGACAGGGCATGATAATGCTTTTTTAGGAAGTGATGCAGGTTATTATTGCAATGGTTCGGTTAATGTACTTATTGGATTTGAAGCAGGTAAGGGAACTGCGGTTAACGATGCTCAATCGAATGTCTGTATCGGAGAAAGTGCGGCAAAAGCGCTTAATGATGCAGACCATAATGTATATATAGGTCGATTGGCAGGTTATGCTAATGCTAATGGAGACAGGAACGTATATCTTGGAAGTGCTGCGGGAATGAATAATACAGGTCAGGAAAATACTTTTTTAGGATATTTTACGGGTATTAACAATTATACCGGAACTGGCAATACTTTTGTAGGCTATAACGCCGGAACTGCAAGTGGGAGCAATACATCTGGAAATGTTTGTCTTGGTTATTATGCAGGTGGTCAGGAGACAGGTTCAAATAAACTCTATATTGATAATGGGAATACAACGACACCGTTAATCTATGGAGATTTTAGTTCTAATTTGTTAAGATTTACTGCAAATGTTGGTATTGGAGTAGACAATACTTCATATGGCCTATATGTTAAAGACGATTACCTAGCAATTTATGGAGATACAGATGGTTCAAGCACCTATATTTATGGTGTTTACGGTGATGCGGACGGAGGTACTACGAGGAGTGTAAGTATCTATGGTTCCTCTGCCTCCGGTACAGGAACCAATTGGGCAGGATATTTTTCTGGTGATATAAATGTTACAGGTACAGTTGTAAAATCAGCAGATCAAGTTAAAATAGATCATCCTCTTGATCCTGAAAATAAATTTCTTTACCATGCGGATATTTCAAGTGATAAAATGACAAATATTTATCATGGGAATGTTATTCTTGATAATGATGGAAAAGCAACAATAAAAATGGCTGAATGGATCGAAGATATAAACAGAGATTTTAGATATCAACTTACAGCTATTGGTGCTCCAGGACCTAACTTGTACATCTCAAAGAAGTTATCAGATAATTCCTTTGAAATCTCCGGTGGAAAAGCCGCAATGGAAGTATCATGGCAATTAACAGGGATCAGGAATGACAATTATGCCAAGAAAAATCCATTACAACTTGTAAAAGAAAAGAACAGTGATGAAAAAGGATATTACTTACATCCAACAGCTTATGATAAATCTGAAGAGATGGGTATAGAATTTAACATACAAAAGAAAATGGAAGCAGAAGCAGATAAATAAAATTAAAACACTTTTAAACAAGTAGGGGGCATTATATGAAAAAGTTGTTTTTATCAATTATAGTACTGTTAGTATCACTAAGTGCAGAAACATTATTTGAGATCAAAGATACAAGTGATAATGCTGTGTTTTCAATATCAGATGATGGTTTGAGAGTATTTAACCTCGGTGATACTTTGATGGTCATTACCACATCTGACATAAAAGCATATATTGGCGATAGTAAAGATAGAGCCTTGTCGCGATCTTTTAGTATATCAACTAATACAACTGGAAAATCAGGTTTGGCAGATATTCTGGAGGTCACGACGGAAGATATGACATTAAGGAGTGGTGTTGGAGGAGAGAAATATACAGATTTTAGTCCGGATAATATGTTTCTGGGATCAAACGCCGGAGCAAGCCGTACAACAGGGTCATCAAATGTGTTTATCGGTAATAATTCCGGGTTTTCTAATGAAGTTGGGAATTACAACATATTTCTTGGCTATAATTCCGGTTTTACTAATACGGCTAGCTATAATCTATTTATTGGATTTGAAGCAGGAAAAAATAATCTTGATGGAACCTTTAATTCATTTATTGGTTATCAATCCGGTTTTACAAACTCATCTGGATTACAAAATACTGCTAATGGTTTTATGACATTCCATTTCAATACTATTGGGAATTATAATACTGCCATGGGGTCATACGCATTGTATCATAATACAACAGGAACAGATAATACCGCGATTGGTAATAATTGCTTATCATCAAATACTGAAGGTATAAACAATATCGCAGTTGGGTCAAGTGCATTACAATATACAACAACAGGGGACAAAAATACCGCTGTTGGAGCAGGATCACTTAGAAATAATATAACAGGGAATTATAACGCTGCTCTAGGAAATCTTGCAGGATATAATGCAACTGGTTCAAGCAATGCGTTTATAGGCAATTATGCAGGATTTAATGCAACTGGCTCAAGTAGTGCATTTATTGGATATTATGCAGGATATGATGCAACCGGATCAAGTAATATTGCGATTGGTTACGAAGCAGGATATGAAACAACAGGGATAAATGATGTTTTTATTGGATATAGAGCAGGGCGCTATAATACTACAGCTAGTTATACAACAGGAATAGGCTCTTGGGCGTTATATCATAATACAACAGGAATCGATAATACTGCGATTGGAAATAATTGCTTATCATCAAATACTGAAGGTTTTCGTAATATTGCAACAGGTTCAAGTGCTCTGCAATATACTACAACAGGGGATCAGAATACTGCTAATGGAGCAGCTGCACTTCGTACAAATATAATAGGTAGTAATAATACTGCCCTAGGATGCTTTGCGGGATATAGTACAACAGGATCGGGTAATGTCTTTTTAGGTGCTAACGCAGGATATAGTGAAACAGGATCAAATAAATTATATATAGATAATTCAAATACAGCAACTCCATTGATTAATGGAGATTTTTCAACTAACTATTTAGGCATAAATGGGTTACTGAGTGTAAATGCCAACAACCTAACATTAAGCGTGAGTCCTGGAGCTGGAGTGGATCCTATAAACTACATTTATCAGGGTGTTGCAGGAAGTTCTAATGTTAAGGATTATGCTGTTGCTATTTATGATCCACTTTGGGTTTCAGGGTCAGTATGGGCTGTTGCATACAATACGACCTCAGATAAAAGATTTAAGAAGAATATAGTACCTATTAGTAACGCTCTTAGTAAAATTTCTCAGATTGATGGGGTTTATTTTGAGTGGAATGATAATATGCTAAAGGTCAAAAATAATGAAGAACCGGAAATCAAACGAGATCCTTCAAAGCAAATTGGTTTTATTGCTCAGGATATTGAAGAAGTTTTTCCAGAGATGGTAAGCACAGATGGAAGTGGGTATAAATCCGTTGATTATTCTAAGATGTCAGCTGTGTTATTAGAAGCAGTAAAAGAACAACAACAACAAATAAATATGTTAATTAAGGAGATTGAAACGATAAAGAATGCATCGAAATAAATAAATTGAAGAATAGTAGTCAAAATGAGATTTAAAGATTTACAATGAAAAAAATATTATTAGTTATAATTACAATACTCTTCTCAGTAAACGCACAAGCATTATTTGAGGTAAAAGATGCTCAAGATAGTACTGTCTTTCAAATTTCTAACGATGGTATGAGAGTCTTTAATGATGGTGATACTCTGATGGTGATAAGTTCATCTGAGATAAAAGCATTCATAAACCAAAGTAGTAAAGACAGGGCTTTATCTCGTTCTTTCAGTATATCAACCAATACAACCGGAAAAGATGGCAATGCAAATGTGCTTGAAGTTACGACTGAATCTACTAAAATGCGCGAGGGAACTCAAGGTAATCAATATACGGATTTTAGTTCTGAAAACATATTTATTGGACTTAATTCAGGAAATTCGATTATTGACGGAAAGTATAATATTTTCATGGGAAATAGCGCAGGATTTAACACTCTTGGGGGATTGCATGATCAGATGCCGGACAGAGGTTTTTATAATGTGTTTATAGGATATGAAAGTGGCCTATCAAATACTTGGGGTCAAAATAATATCTTTATGGGATATAAAAGTGGATACTCTAATCAAGAAGGTTCTTGGAATGTGTTTATTGGAGATAAAAGCGGAATGAATTCCACCG
The DNA here is from genome assembly GCA_013139625.1 of Candidatus Delongbacteria bacterium. Taxonomy (GTDB): domain Bacteria; phylum UBA4055; class UBA4055; order UBA4055; family UBA4055; genus WTAK01. The sequence continues at coordinate 5,755 of WTAK01000302.1, forward strand.
GAGAGCAGAATACTTATATCGGGAATGAGGCAGGAATGAGTGCAACTGATACTTATGGTAATTCATTCATTGGATGTAGGGCAGGATATAGCAATTACGAAGGAGAGCAGAATACATTTGTTGGTAAAAGTTCAGGATATTTTAACTACAACGGTAGTCATAATACTTTTCTGGGAAGTAGCTCAGGAGACAACAGAAGCGGAGGAGACGGCAATACAATAATAGGATCTAACGCCGGTTCATTTGTAAATACTAACACTAGCAACAATGTTTTTCTAGGTTATGCCGCAGGACATGGAAACCGTGGTAGCGGAAATGTTTTTTTAGGAAATCAGGCAGGCAGTTATTATACGAACGATACTGACTCTAATCGGCTTCATATTGCAAATACAAACACAGAAACTCCACTTATTTACGGTGAATTTGATAATAACCTAGTAAGGATAAATGGAAATTTTAATGTGACAGGGAATTGCACAACTGACAGTATGTTTATAGTAGAGACTCTGGAAATTGCAGATATGGGAGATACAAGTTTGGGTTTGGAGGGAGACATAATTCCTTATAGCTCAGTAAGTTATGACTTAGGAAATAATACTGCCACAGAACACTGGGATGATGTAGTTGGGGTTACTTTTATAAATTATATCACTAAAAATTCGATAAAAGACATAAAACCAATAGATTCAGGTTTAAACAAGATCATGCAACTTAAACCAGTTACCTTCAAAAGTGACAGGAAAAAATTTGGACTAATTCCTGATGAAGTTGAGAAGATCATACCGGAAGTAGTTATTTCTCAAGATATTGATTACGATCCTGCAACAGGTAAAAAAGTTATAACTGAAACAGAAAAAGGAATGAACTATATCGAACTTATTCCTGTGCTGATTAAATCAATCCAAGAGCAACAGGAAATAATAGAGAAGCAACAGGTAGCTATAACAGAAAATAAAAAACTAAAAGCTGAGATTGAATATTTGAGATCAGAAATAGAAGAAATAAAAAAATCATTAAAATAGAGGTACTATTATGAAAATAATAATTTTTATCTTTGTATTGCTTTCAGCATTATTATTGAATGCAGAAACATTATTTGAAGTTAAAGATGCTCAAGATAGTACGGTATTCTCAATATCAGATGACGGTATGAGAGTTTTCAACCTAGGTGATACTTTGATGGTAATAACTACGTCTGACATTAAAGCATATATTGGTGAGAGCAAAGATAGAGCTCTGTCTCGCTCGTTCAGTATTTCTACAAATACAACAGGGAAAGGCTATACCAATGCTTTTGAGGTAGGATCAGATTCAACTAAAATTGGAACTAGTTCCACCACAATGAGAGCTGGAGGAGCAGGAAGATATACAGCTTTTGGTTTGGAAAATATGTTCATTGGATTAAACTCCGGTATATCAGCAACTCCTGGATTACCTGAAGCATATTCAGGTAAATATAATGTATTTCTAGGAAATGATGCTGGAGCGAGTAATACTTCAGGATTTTTAAATACTTTTTCAGGTTATCAAGCCGGTATGGCAAATACTGAAGGGAATCAGAATTCTTTCTATGGCTTTCATGCAGGTTATTCAGCAACTTCAGGTACAGATAACGTTTTTATTGGAACTAGAGCAGGTTATTCAAACTCAACAGGAAGCTATAATGTGAGTATTGGTAACGATGCTGGATCTGCGAATTCAGGTACAGGTAATGTTAATATTGGCAACGAAGCTGGTATGAATAATAAATCAATTGCCAATGTTTTTATTGGAACTTCTGCAGGTAAAGCTAATTCTGATGGTGCTGCGAATACATTTATAGGCAACTTAGCCGGAGCAATTAATACAACCGGAACATACAATACATATATGGGCTGGACTGCAGGTGCCAGTAACAATGGAAGTAATAACACATTTCTTGGTACTTGGGCAGGATGGAATGTGATAGGTGCAGATAATAATGTTTATTTAGGATATTTTACCGGTAAAGGAAATGATTATGGTGATAATAATGTATTTATAGGTAGTAATGTTAATGTTGGAGGATCAGATAAATTAGCTATTGATAATATGTCCACTAGCACTCCACTAATTTATGGAGATTTTGGGACAAATGCTTTGACTATTAATGGAACCCTTTTAGCGACTGGAAATACAGGAGTTGGTGGTAATTTGACTATTACAGGTAGTGCTATAGTACAAGGCTCAATACAAACTTATAGTAATGCGCTAGTGGCTGGTACTCTTACTACTGGAGGAAATGCAACGATCAACGGTTTTACTAATATTGTGAATGATGCAGATGTAACAGGTGCAAAAGGACTTGTTATTGATACTGATGGTGAGTGGGGAGATATTCCTTTAAGAATTAGGACAAATGCAACTGCATCAGGATGGACAGATGATGATACACAATTTATTGTTTGGGGTGATGGATGTGTAGAATCCAAGTCTATAAAAATTAATAGCGGCACAGAGATTTATATGACACAATCTGGAACGATCATTGTAGGTACTCATTCTGGTGGAGTAAAAACTGTAACTAAAACTTTTGATACTGCCTTTACTGCGGTACCCAAAATAAATGTTACTGCTAAAGGAGATGCCGCTACAGATGTGTATGCAGTTACAACAAGAAATGTAACTACGACATCATTTCAGGTAAATATTTATAGAGTCGATAATCCAGGTGGTGGATGGGGACAGAATTTAAAAATAGATTGGTTTGGATGGCAACAGTAGAGAATAAAGAGGAATTTATTATGAAAAAAATATTATTGGCAATTATGATTACCGTTTTTTCGCTGAATGCACAGGCATTATTTGAAGTCAAAGATGCTCAAGACAGTACCGTATTTGAAATTTCAAATGATGGTATGAGAGTATTCAATTTAGGGGATACTTTGATGGTGATAAGTTCATCGGAGATAAAAGCATTCATAGATCAGAATAGTAAAGATAGGGCATTATCCCGTTCTTTTAGCATTTCAACTAATACAACAGGAAAAGATGGCAATGCAAATGTGCTTGAAGTTACAACCACTGAAACCACAATGAGAGAAGGTGGAGCTGGTAACAGGTACACAAATTTTAGTCCTGAAAATATTTTTATTGGATTAAATGCAGGTATTCTGACTTATCCGCATGATGGTCCTTTTGGTGCTGAATTCGGTGAGGATAATATTTTCATAGGAAACCAAACAGGGATAGCTAATAATGACGGCTTTGGAAATATTTTTATAGGTTCTCAATGTGGAGTAAATAATGATTCAGGATATCAAAATATGTTCATAGGTAATGAGAGTGGAGCATCAAATGCTGATGGATATTTTAATCTTTTCATTGGAAACCATAGTGGAGGATCAAATATAAGCGGAGCTAGAAATACTTTTGTAGGATTTCATTCTGGTGCGAGTAATATTTCAGGTGTAGCAAATACCTTTTTCGGTAATAGTGCATCCTTTGGGTCTACTACAGGAAGTAGAAATACAACAATGGGGTATGAAGCGGGTCAATATAATAATACGGGAAGTTATAATTCTTATTTTGGTTCTGATGCGGGAGAGAAGAATGCTGGGGGAAGCTATAATTCAATTGTTGGAGCGGGAGCAGGAAGCGGTGTCTTGAGCAGCAGTTTTAGTAATAATTCTTACTTAGGTTATCAGTCAGGTTTCTCTAACGCAACAGGTTCCGGGAATGTTTTTCTTGGTTATCAAGCAGGTTACAATGAAACTTTGTCGAATAAGCTGTACATAGATAATTCAAGTACTGCTACTCCTTTGATACATGGTGATTTTGCATCAGACGTTCTAACAGTTAATGGAACTCTTAAGGTTAAAACCATGGAAATTGCAGACATGGGAAGCAGCAACTTAGGCTTGGATGGAGATGTTGTCCCTTATGGTGGTAGTGCATTGGGCTTTGATCTTGGAAATAATAATGCTACAGAGCATTGGGATGATATTGTTGGAGATGATTTCATAAACTATGCCGTAAAAAATGCAAAAGATGTAAAATCTATTGAAGCAGGTTTGGGTAAAATCATGCAATTAAGACCTGTATCCTTTACAAAAGACAGACAGAGATTTGGTCTTATTCCTGAGGAAGTTGAAAAAATCTTACCTGAAGCAGTTATTTCTCAGGATATAGATTTTGATCCTGAAACTAAAGAAATGAAGGTAAAAGTAACAGAAAAAGGTATGGTCTATGACCAGTTGATACCAGTTCTAATAAAATCTATCCAAGAACAGCAAGAAATAATTAAAAAACTTGAAGTTAGAATAATTAAATTGGAAAATAACAATTAATTATAAGGATCATGTATGAATAAACTAGTACTAATAATTTTCATTATTTTTGTTACACTGAATGCACAGGCATTATTTGAGATCAAAGATGCTCAGGACAGTACGGTTTTTCAAATTTCTAACGATGGTATGAGAGTCTTTAATGATGGTGATACTCTGATGGTGATAAGTTCATCTGAGATAAAAGTATTCATAGACCAAAGTAGTAAAGATAGGGCTTTATCTCGTTCTTTCAGTATATCAACCAATACAACCGGAAAAGATGGCAATGCAAATGTGCTTGAAGTTACGACTGAATCTACTAAAATGCGCGAGGGAAC
>WTAK01000192.1 GCA_013139625.1 Candidatus Delongbacteria bacterium
CGGATGAATTTGTTCTAAGGATCGAGAATGTTCTTAAACTTAAGAATCTGCATGATGTTGTTATTGAAAAATCTGAGAAGATTGAATCAGCAAACATTGAACTTAAAGACCTGTACTCTACTGTAAAAGATCAGAAAACAGAGCTAGAAGAATTAAATAATACTAAAAGTCAGTTTATGGAAATAGCGATGAATGACTTTAAAAATTCTGCTCAGATAATTTTAAGTAACACCAATATTTTGATAAATAAAATGGATCCTGAGATAGATAGGGATAAAATTATAATATTAGAAAAAATGGTAAATACATCAGAAAACATGCTTGATATTTTTACGAGGCTGATAAATGTTACAGATATTACTTCAGGAGTTTTAAAATTGAATTATTCTAAAGTTAATTTACTCCAATATGTTAATGAATGTTTCAATGATATAAAAGATTGGTTTGTAAAAAAATCAGTAAATTTGCTGTTTTTTCACGATAATATATTGCCGATAGATATCTATATTGATAAAACTAAATTCAGAATTGCTCTTTTTAGTTTATTGGAAAATGCGATAAAATTTTCATCTGAGAATTCAGATGTAGAATTTCACTTACATTTTCAAGATTCTAAGATTGTTTTTAAGATCAAGGATCGTGGAATTGGTATGACAGAAGATGAGATGAAAGTACTTTTTAATTACAAATCTGAAATAGAAAAAAAATCTGGCGTTAGTTTACCAATTGTTAGAAAGATAGTTGAGGCTCATAAAGGTGATATATCAGTTGAAAGTCAATTTGGGCAGGGAAGTGTGTTTACAGTTAAAATACCCGTAGAATAATGTAGGGTCGGGCTTTATGTCCGACCGAAAAATGGAAAAAGATAGATCCTGAAATAAATTCAGGATGACATTAAAATAAGAGAAACAAATGAAAATAAACAGAATATGTGAATACGCTTCAGAAGAAAATTTTGAAGATGGTATATTTTACATATCTCCTAAAGGAAATAATTTTGTATTTGTTTATAAAAAAAATGGTCAGTACTTTGCTCAAGTAAAAGATGATGTATTCGGTGGTTATACAGTGGTGGAAGATGTCTCATTTACTCCAAATGGAAGGTTGTATGCATTTAAGAATGCGTCGTTTAAAAAAATTATAGGAATTATAAAAGATGATAATAAAGAATATTTGATCATTAATGGTAAAGAATTTGGTCCTTTTGGTAATATACATTCATTTAAACTAAATAATAATTCCACTTTTTATTTAAACTATCGTGATTTTTTTAAGACTTTTGTAAAGGTTAATAAACAAAAGTTCGGGGGTTTTGATAAAGTAAGAAAGGTGGAAATGTCTGATGATGGGAAATTCTATGCTTTTCATTATATTGAGGGATCTAAACATTTTTTTAGATATAACACTTCAGTTCACGGAGAGTATGACAACTTAGAGAATTTGATAATAGATTTTGAACATGATTTTTTTGGGTTTTTCTTCAAAAAAGAAACCAATACGCATGCAAACATTAATGGAAAGATACTTGGGCCTTATTTAAAAACTGAAGAACTGGATTATAACATAGATTTTAAAATGTCATCATTTAAATTCAGTACAGAGGTTGGTAACTACATACAATTTAATGATAAAATGTTTGGTCCTTATGAGTCAATAGGATCACCGTATTTTTCAGTGAAGAAAGATTTTATTTATGTGAATTATGTAAAAGATGGGTTTGAGAAATATTTAGTTATCTTAAGGAATATTGGTGTATATAAGGATGTAGAGTTTGTAAAGCATGATATCTCAGAGAGATCTTTCATGTTTACTTATATCAAAGGTGGTTATCACTTTGCAATAAAAAACAACAAGAAATATGGACCATTTAATTTGATAAAAAACCAAAATGTAAGTCAAAACGGAGAGAATATTTGTTTTGTCTTCGAGCAAGATAATTACGAATTTTTAAATATAAATGATAACATATACGGACCTTACGATCAGATCACAGAAATATCAATAGGAAATGAATTAGATTATTTTGGATTTGTTTATTACAAAAATAGTAAATATTATGTAAGGATCGGTTCAAAAGTTTATGGACTATATGATAATGCTTTTAATTTGATAATAAGTAGCAATGGAGAAGGCTTTTCATATAACTTTCTCAAAACTCATAAAAGTATCGCTAATATGTTTAAAAAGGATGAGATTTTTACTTCTATTGATGGTGAAACCATTGATGAATATTGGGAAATACTGAGCTATCAGAAAAATTTAAATGGTAAGAAAGCAATAATTTATATGTATGGCAATGAAACCAGTGTTTATTATGACGGGAATACATTTGGTACATATTATTCAATTACAGATCCACATTTTTTAAAAAATGATGATCTTTTTTCATTTAGATTCATGGAAGATCATAAAGGTCTTGAACATCTTCAGATAGAAAATGAAAAATATTATTCATTAAATAAATTTAATACCGTATTCTACCCAATGTTTAATAATGACAATCAAAAGTATGGATTCATTCATTATAAGGATGAAAAATACTATGTGCAAGTTACTGAGAAAACATACGGGCCTTATGATTTTGCTATTGTTCCTTCATTTAGCCCTAATGGTAAAACTGTTATTTTTAAGTATATGGTAGATGGTAATGTGTTTTTCAATATTAATGATAAAGAATATGGTCCATTTGGAGAAGGGGATTATGTATTTGTGGATAATAAGCTGTATGTCGTATATTTGTTTGAACATCAGATAAGAATAGATGAATTTATAGAAAATGGTGAGTTGGTAGCTATAGAAAGAGTAGAATTAGTAACTACACAAAGAGCAAAATCAGTAACTACACAAAGATCAGAATTAGTAACCATAGAGGATAATAAATTTTCTATAAGATCGTAAAATAATAAAAGGATAAGATATGAAAGAAAAATTAAAAATTTTGTTGGTTGAAGATAATAAAGATCATGCAATGATAACAAAATTTAGTTTGAAGAATATTGATTATGTTGATTCTGTTGCTCATGTAGAGACAGGTGAAGATGCTTTGAGATATCTTCAAATCAGAAAGATCACTGATAGTTATGATAATGAATTAAACCCTGAGTTACCGAATTTGATACTATTAGATCTTAGATTACCCAAATTAGATGGATTAGATGTTTTAAAGCTGATCAGGAAAAAACCAATCGCAAAAGATGTCCCTGTTATTGTTCTTACTACATCGGTTTACCAAGATGATATTGATGTTACTTCTAAATTATGAGTAAGTGCATATATGGTTAAGCCAATGAATATACTAAAATTT
>WTAK01000216.1 GCA_013139625.1 Candidatus Delongbacteria bacterium
AATTTGTAACCACTATGACCCCGTTCGATATACCATTGAGGGAAATAGTACTGATCCGCTCAATAAAAATGTAAGTAAGGGCTCAACATTTTGAGCCCATACAAAAAATGGAGATAAAATGACAAACTACATCGAAGAAAACTTACCATACAAAGTTAAAGATATTTCTTTAGCAGAATTTGGAAGGAAAGAAATTGACATCGCAGAGCAAGAAATGCCGGGACTAATGTCCATAAGGAAAAAATTTGCAGCAACAAAACCTTTAAAAGATGTCAGAATTACAGGTTCATTACACATGACAATTCAAACAGCTGTGTTGATCGAAACTTTGATTGACTTGGGAGCAGAAGTTAGATGGGCAAGTTGTAATATCTTTTCTACTCAAGACCATGCTGCAGCTGCAATAGCTGAAAGAAATATTCCTGTATTTGCCTGGAAAGGCGAAACGCTGGATGAGTTCTGGTGGTGTACAGCACAATCTTTATCATTTCCAGGAGGAAAAGGACCTCAGCTGATCGTAGATGACGGTGGTGATGCAACTTTGATGATACATAAAGGATATTTTGCTGAAAAAGATGCTTCAACTCTTGAAACAGATCAAAAATTAGCTCCTGATGAGATCGCGCTTATCGCATCTTTAAAAATAATGATGCAAACAGATTCTAAAAAATGGCATACTGCCGTTGAAGACCTTAAAGGTGTTTCGGAAGAAACTACTACCGGTGTTCATAGGCTATATAAAATGCACGAAAATAAAGAACTATTGATCCCAACTATAAATGTAAATGACTCTGTTACTAAGTCTAAATTTGATAACCTTTACGGATGTAGAGAATCATTGCCGGATGGAATAAAAAGAGCTACCGATGTAATGTTAGCAGGTAAAGTAGCTGTTGTGTGTGGTTACGGAGACGTTGGTAAGGGTTCTGCTCGTTCTTTGAGGAATTATGGATCAAGAGTTATTGTTACCGAAATAGACCCTATTTGTGCTTTACAAGCTGCTATGGAAGGTTATGAAGTTGCTACTGTTGAAGATACATTGGGTGAAGGTGACATTTACGTAACTACTACCGGAAATAAAGATGTTATTACTATTGATCACATGCTTAAGATGAAAGATCAGGCAATTGTATGTAATATCGGTCACTTTGATAATGAAATTCAAGTTGACCCTCTGGAAAATTCACCTGAACTACTGGAAAAAATAAATATTAAACCTCAAGTTGATAAATATAGATTTAAAAGCGGAAAAGAGATATTCTTATTAGCTGAGGGAAGATTGGTTAATCTTGGTTGTGCAACAGGTCATCCATCGTTTGTGATGAGTGCCTCTTTTACAAATCAAGTTCTTGCTCAGATCGATCTTTGGGAAAATGATTACGAGATTGGTGTGTATCGTTTATCAAAACAAGCTGATGAAGAGGTAGCAAGACTACATTTAAATAAGATCGGTGTGAAACTAACTCAAATGTCTAAAGAACAAGCTGATTATATTGGTGTGAACCTTGAAGGACCATATAAGCCGGATCATTATAGATATTAATCTGTATTTTGTAGAGACACAAGGAATTGTGTCTCTACTTCTCTTCTAAAATTTTATTTATCTTCACTGAAAGATTTGTAATATTAAATGGTTTTTGAATAAATCCTTTTCCGCCATTATCGAAAATATTTTTTATCTTTGATGTTATACTGTATCCACTTGATATTAATACCTTAACCTTCGGATCTATCTTCTTTAATTCTCTAAAGATCTCTTCCCCATCCATTTTTGGCATTATCATATCAAGTATTACTAAACTTATATTTTCATACTCTTTCTTGAAAATTTCTAATCCATCCATTCCACTCATAGCAAGTATCGGTGAATAATGGAGACTCTTAAGAACTTCTGATGTTGTCTCCAATACCATTTTTTCATCATCAATAATTAAAATTTTCTGTTCATCTCCGTAAACTAATTCCTGAGGGTCAAATTCGTCTTTAGAAAGATCTTTATTCGTTACAGGGAAATATATATCAAATATTGTTCCCTTTCCTTTTACACTATACAATGTAATAATTCCATCATGATTTTTAACGATACCAAAAACTGAGGACAACCCTAGTCCAGTACCTTTTTCTCTGTGCTTAGTCGTAAAAAATGGATCAAAAACTTTTTTCTGAGTTTCTTTGTCCATGCCAATACCATTATCCTTGATAGATATTTTTACATATTCCCCGCTTGGCAAATTATATGGTTCCACAAAATCAGCATTTAAAATCACATTACTAGTTTCAACACTTATCTCACCTTTTGATACAATAGCTTGTGATGCATTTATCATAATATTTAAGATTACTTGATTCATCTGTGTTTTATCTGCTTCAATACTAAGAAGATCTTTGCAAAGATCTTCTGTAACTACAATATCTTTATTTGTCCTACCAAAAAATTTGAGTACTGAACTTATAACTTCATTTATATTCAAAGAAACAATATCATATCTTCCTCCCTTTGCTATTCCCAGCATTTGTTTTGCAAGATTAGAAGCCGTTTCTATATAATTCTCTATTTTACCTAATTTCTGATTACTACTTTCATCTTCGGATAGTTTTAATTTTAAGATCGATATATTACCCTGTATCCCCATAAGAATATTATTGAAATCATGAGCGATACCTGCAGCCAAGTTGCCCAAAGCTTCCATTTTTTCGGAATGTTGCATTTTTTCTTGGAATAACCTTTCCCTGGCTTCTGATTTTTTGTATTCATTTATATCGGTACCAATGATCTGGTATTCATCTATCTCTGATTTAGAGTTAAAAATGGCTCGAACAGTCCAATAATACCATACTTCATTACCTGGAATTTTCACTGATTGCTCAAAATTAGTAATTGGATCTTCTACACATAATTTAGCAACTATTTTTCTTATCTTTACACCATCTCCTTTAAAAAAGAGATCATAGATAATACTATTTTTTAGTTGCCGCTTCTCCTCTCTAAATAAATTAACCGCAGTTCTATTAAAAAACAGTATTTTGCCTTCTGCATCAAATCTACATATGATAGATGTAATATCTTTAATAATAGCTCGATAAAGTCTTCTACTTTCTCTCAGAGATTTCTCTATCGCTCTTCTTCTTTCTTGATCATGAACAAGCTTGTTGTACGAGAATATTTTAGATATAGTATAAAACAATCCGGCTATCAATAGAAATAGAAGTAAAAGTGCTTTATTGATAAAGTCATGCATTTCAGAAATAATAGAACTTTCATCGATTGAATAGAATATTTTCCAGTAATTGTTAAATGGTAGATTTAACTTAATATGAAATCCTACCCATTTCTTTGATTCATAGGTATATGATATATCCTCTTCTCCTTTAGACAATAAAGATTCAATCCCTGCTGAAAAGCCGATATTCCCATTACTCATTTCATTAATATTCTTTCCTGTATCTCCAGATCTATTGCTATTAAGAATTACTCCTTTAGGGCTTAAAACCCATCTCGTTACATCTCGATCTTCAATATTAAATTTATCAACATATTTACCTAGTAGTTCGTTAAATGATATCAAATACCCTATACTACCATTATATCTACCATCGACAAATATCGGATAATGAATTACTATTGTTTTATATCCCTGAACGGTTGTAAAAACATCACTGATCACAGGCTTATGAGTAGCTAATATCTTTTTCATGTGTTCCTGTTTAGCAATATTAACACCTAAAGCATCGTCATTATATGGATATGTATAAATTATATTGGCATTCGAGTCTGTTCTTGTAATTGCCCTAATAAATCCACCGTTGACATCAATATACATTTGACTCAACCAATCTAGATCTCCTACCTGCTTGAAATACTTAATTGATTTTCTTTCAGATTTCATCTGAAGATCTTTAGCGATCA
>WTAK01000313.1 GCA_013139625.1 Candidatus Delongbacteria bacterium
GTTCATAAAGAAAATTGAAGGATGCTTTTTCAGTGTAATGGGATTCCCGATACCTTTATTCTCACAGAAAATGTATAAATTAGGATATGAGTTATAAATTGAGAAACTATTTTAACATATTTATCATTTTAGCTTCAACGGTTTTATTGTTTGGACAAAACTGGAAAGATCTTGGTTTTCAAGCTTTGAAAAATAATGATAGTCAAAATGCGATATTATACTACACTGAAGCTATTAAACTTGATCCCGGAGATGATAATTCTTTCACTAACCGTGCCTTAGCTTACTCAAAATTGAAAGATTACGATAATGCTATTAACGATTTCACCTATGCTTTAAGCATGAAACCATCTGATCCGGTGATCGCATATAACAGCAGAGGTTTGGTTTACTATAAGTTGAAACAGTACGAAAAAGCAGTTGATGATCATACAAATGCTATAAAATTCAACCCAAAACATAGGATCGCTTACTATAACAGGGGACTTGCGTTAAAAAAATTAAAAAGATACAATGAAGCAGTTGAAGATTATAGTAAAGCTATTGAACTTGGATTGAAAATAGCTACTGTATATTATGGCAGAGCTCTTGCCTATAGACAGTTAAAGAAAAATCTCGAAAGTTCTGAAGATTTCAATGAATATATTAAATTGAATGGCAACAAAGATGGTGATGCCGAGGAAATTAGAGATCAGATAAAAGCACTGGGGTATGAACCTAAATATTAATATGATAAATTCTATAAAAAATAAAATATTAGCTTTTCTTTTGATCCTTTGTGCCGTGACTTTGATGGCAGATGATTCTATCTCACTTAAAGGGAAGATAATTACAATTGAATGCAAAGGAGTATCATACATCGGTTCCGGAATAACTGTGGACGATGCTAAGAAATTTGCTATTAACGATGCAAAAAGAAATGCTCTTGAGCAAGTCGGAACATATCTCGAATCAAATATGACTATCTTAAACCATATAGTTACAAAGGATGAAATACAGACATATACCGCAGGCATTCTGAAGACTGATGTGTTATCCACCAAGAAAAAAGTTGTTAATGATGTATTTGCCATTGAAGTTAAAGTTAAATGTAAAATCGATACTAAATTCCTTGATGACAGACTAAGTAAGATTAGTGATGACTCTCAACTGAAAAAAACTCTTGAAGAACAAAAGAAGCTAAACGATGAACTTACCAAGCAGATAAAAGAACTTAAGAAGCGAAATAAAGGTTTTAAGAAAAAAAGTAAAAAAATTGCTAGATCTCTTGAGTCAAGTGATTGGTTTGATATGGGATATGAGGCTTATCAAAAAGAACAATACGATATCGCGATAAAGAATTATAATAAAGCAATTTTATTAGATTCCGGCATTGCAGTAGCGTACAACAACAGAGGACTTGTTTATTTTGCCATGAAAGAATATGCAAAAGCTGTTAAAGATTTTAATAAAGGCATTAAATTAGACCCGAAATTAGCAATGATATATAACAACGTAAGCCTTGTCTATTACAACTTAAAGCAATATGAAAAAGTTGTAAAATTCTTCACTAAAGCTCTCAAGATAGATCCAACTCTTGAGCAAGTTTATTATAACAGAGGATTTGCTTACTATAAGTTGAAAGATTACCCTAAATGTATTCAGGATTTAAAACAATATCTAAAAATGAGTACAAACAAAAACGGTGAAGATTATAGAGTAGAACGATTTATAAAAAAACTCCGAACTACAATAACAATGCCTGATCTTGGGGGAAAAGAATTAAATAATTCTATAAGCGAACTTAACAATCTTGGTATTGATAATATTACAAAAGATTTTGAATCAAGTGATAGCGTAAATAAAGGCTATATCATCAAATGTTCTCCTTCTTTCGGAGAAGAAGGAAACAATATCGATGGTGTTAAATTGACGATTAGCAATGGACCTTCGATTCAATATTTTACTATGCCAAATCTATATAACAAGTCTATTTCTCAAGCTAAGCAATTGATCAAAGATGCAAATTTAATTGTTGGAAAAATTACAAGAGTGACTGATATTGATAAAGGTTTTGATCGGGTTATTGGGCAATCTATCAAAAGAGGTATTAAAGTTGAGCAGGGAACTGTTATCGATATAATTCTTAATGTCGAAGCTAGAGATAACGAGTGGTAGAGACACAGCACTTTGTGTCTAAAAAACGAGGAAAATTAACAATGATATACGAATTCAAAGGAATTAAACCTGAAATAGCTGATGATGTCTTCGTTGCACCTTCTGCAGACATTATTGGAAGAGTTAAGATCGCTAAAGGAATCCAGTATTTGGTTTAATGTAACTATCAGAGCAGATGTTGATGATGTGATCATCGGCGAAAATGTAAGCATCCAGGATAATTGCTGTTTACATCAAACTGCAGGATATCCTTTAGAAATTGGAAATAATGTTACTGTCGGACATGCAGTTACATTGCACGGTTGTAAAATTGCTGATAATACACTTATCGGTATGGGTGCAACTATACTTGATGATGCTAAAATAGGGAAAAATTCAATCGTTGCAGCAGGATCAGTTGTACTTGAGCATAAATCATATCCTGATTTTTCACTGATTGGTGGTGTTCCTGCAAAGATATTAAGAAAATTACCTGAAGACACAGAAGATAAATTGTATAAACATGCACTAAGTTATGTAAATTATGCAAAAGAATATAAAAAATAAAAATAAATAGGAGAAACAATGTTTTTTTCAAAAAAAATGAAACTCGGTGACAAGGAATTAGTCCTTGAATCCGGTAAAATGGCAAGACAGGCAAACGGGTCTGCTTATTTAAAATATGGCGATAATATACTGCTTGTAACAGTATGTGGTAAAAAAGAACCTGCGGTAGGATATGATTTCTTTCCACTAACAGTAGAATACAGAGAGAAAATGTATGCATCAGGAAAGATCCCCGGTGGATTCATAAAAAGAGAAGCAAGACCTTCAATGAATGAAATACTCAGTGCAAGAATAATTGACAGACCGATTCGTCCGTTATTTCCTGAAGGATTCAAAAATGAAGTTCAAGTGATCTGTAATATCCTATCATCTGAAGGTGACATGATGATGGACACATTTGGTATCATCGGTACATCACTGGCAGTAAATCTTTCTGATATCCCTTTCTCGCAGCCAATTGCAGGTGTTAGAGTTGGTAGATTGGATGGTAAGCTAATAGCGAATCCAACAACAGACCAGATGAAAGAATGTGATATCGAACTTGTTTTAAGTGGTGGTAAAGGATTTATCTCAATGGTAGAGGGAGAATCTCATGAAATATCTGAAACTGAACTTTTAGAAGCTGTTGAATTTGGCCAAAAAATCATTAATAAAATCTGCGATTTCCAGGCAAAGATTATTAAAGAATTCGGAAAAAAGAAATTTGAATTTACAATTCCTGAAATACCTGAAGATATTAAAAAGAAAGTAACAAAACTTTCAAATGCTAAGATCAAGAAATTTGTAAAACTTAAAGATAAAGAAGTAAGAAATGAAACAAGAAGAGAGCTTTACATTGAAATTGATGAAGCACTTGCTGAAGAATTTCCTGATTCAAAAAAGATATTCCATGAAATAATGCATGATCTTGAAAAAGATATCGTCAGAGGAAATATCATTAAGAATAAGAAAAGAATTGATGGCAGAAAACCCGATGAGATCAGACAAATTACTTGTGAATTAGATATTTTACCAAGAGTTCACGGATCTGCTTTATTCACAAGAGGTGAAACTCAAAGTCTTGGAGTTTGTACTTTAGGTGGAGATATGGATTCTCAGATGGTTGAGAATATCTATGACAAGTATGATCAAAAATTCTATTTGCATTATAATTTCCCTCCATTTTCAGTTGGAGAAGTAAAACGTATCATGGGTGTTTCTAGAAGGGAAGTAGGACACGGTCATTTAGCAGAGAGATCATTCTATCCGGTGATGCCAACAGAAGCAGATTTCCCTTACACTATCAGACTTGTATCTGAGATCTTAGAATCAAACGGATCATCATCTATGGCATCTGTATGTTCTAACTCACTTGCAATGATGGCAGCAGGTGTCCCAATTAAAAAAGCAGTTTCAGGAATTGCAATGGGTCTTATTAAGGAAGGTAAAGATGTAGTAATACTTTCAGATATTCTTGGTGAAGAAGATCATCTTGGAGATATGGACTTTAAAGTAACGGGAACAAATGATGGTATCTGTGCTTATCAAATGGATATTAAGGTACAGGGTATTTCTTTTGAGATAATGAAAGCTGCTTTAGAACAAGCAAAAGCTGGCAGAGAACATATTCTTGGAATTATGAATGATACTATTCAAGAATCAAGAACAGAACTTGCAACACACGCTCCGAGAATTATAAATTATAGTATACCAAAAGATGAAATAGCGTTGCTTATCGGTCCAGGTGGAAAAACAATAAAAGGTATCATTGCTGACTTTGACGTAAAAGTAAATGTCAATGACGATGGACTTGTTAAGATTCTATCTGAAGGTGAGAATGGTGAAAAAGCTCTAGCTTATATCAAGCAGATGTTTGCAAAACCTGAAAAAGATATGATTTACGAAGCAACTGTTAAATCGGTAAAACCTTTCGGTGCATTTGTTGAGATCCTGCCAAGACAAGAAGGTCTTGTTCATGTTTCTGAGATCGCAATTGAAAGAGTTAATAACATTGATGATTATATAAAAGTCGGTGATGTAATAAAGGTAAGATACAAAGGTAAGGATAAGCAGGGTAGAATACAGCTTGCTAGAAAAGAGCTTCTACTTGAAGAAAAGAAAAAGGCTGAAAAGTAAATGTAAATCTTAAATCAAACCGCTTTAACAGCGGTTTGATTTATTTTTCTTTTTAATTGCTTTATTGATTTAAACATTTATATTCTTCTTTAATTAATAAAAGCAGATTCATAAAAGTACCAAACGTAATTAAATGTAATATTTACTTAAAATAAGATTACTAATATGGCAGATACTACAATCAGAAAACTTAGGGCGATCATGTTCACCGACATTGTCGGTTATACTCTTTTGATGCAGCATGATGAAACTGAAGCCCTCAAACTACTTCAAAAGCACAAAGATCTTGTCAAAGAGATAGTTGAAAAGTTTGGCGGTAAGATTATTAAGCATATAGGAGATGAAATTCTTATTGAATCCGAATCTGCTGTTATGTTAGTGTATTCAGCTCAGGAACTTCAAAAAAGACTTTCTGAAAGAAATGCATCTGTTCCAAAAAGTAGAGAACTTTGGGTAAGGATTGGAATTCACATTGGTGATGTTGTTTTCCAAGATAATGATATCTTCGGCGATGGTGTTAATATTGCCTCGAGATTGAGACCTTTGGCAGATCCCGGAGGAATTTGTATATCACATTCTGTTCTACGGTTATTGGGAAACCAAAATGAGATACAAACAAGTTTTCTTGGTTTAAAAAAATTAAAGAATATCGATGATAAAGTTAAGGTCTATAATGTACAGGTTGATACTAGCTACCAACCTAGTTTTGGCTCTAGCAAACCCTTTCTTGGGGAAGGTAACTCATCATGGCCAAAATATATCCTCTTTTCAGTTGCAGCAATATTTATTGGCATAATTCTTTATTTTACAGTTTTTAATGGTAAGTATGCTGATTATGAATTGGACTTTTACAAAGGGGATTTATTGTCTGCATATGAAAAAACATCTGATGATAAAGAACTTGATGATATAAAAGAGCATTACTTTCATATTTTATCTGCAACCGGACTTCAAGGGGAACAATTAAAGCAAGAATACAGATCTCTTGTAAAATCGAATCCATACTCTCCGGAAGCAATTTTTTATCTAGGACTTACATACTCTCTTTTTTCAACTAGTGAATCTCAAATAGATAGTTCG
>WTAK01000309.1 GCA_013139625.1 Candidatus Delongbacteria bacterium
GATTCTTTCCAAAGTTGCTGATAATTTAGAAGATAGTGTTCTATTATATACCGGACTTGAAACAATAACAGCGTCACATTCAAAAAATTCTTTATATATTTTATGCATATCGTCGTCAATAACACATTTATTGTTTTCTAAGCATAATTCACAGCCTGTACATGATCTAATATCAAGTTTACTCAGATCAAAAAGTGCGATATCCCAATTTGCTTCTTCAAACGGTTTCATTGCATGATCGATAAGAACTCTGCTATTACTGTTCGGTCTTGGTGATCCGCTAATTCCTAATATTTTCATGATTTATTTTCCTGTATTATTTTTTTTGTTTAATATATTTGCATAAATAGAATTTACTGTCGAAATAAACAACCACATAATTCTCATTAGCTCAACTTCAGTAATATCACTAAACCGGATATCTCTATAATGTGCAATCTTATTTCTTAAGTTATGACCGACTCTGTCTCCATCATGTAGTAAATAATATCTAACCCATCTCAATTGGTCTGCACCTATTAATGATGACATTTCCTTGTTTATCTTATTCTTATCCCCCAATATAGTACTCAATGTAATAGTAGACTTAAGGAAAAATCCTTGTTTGTCTAAATGACAATATATTATTCTTAAAAATTTTTCAAGAAGTGAAATAATGTAAAAGCTACACATGTAGTAGTAATAACTAGAATTTACATTATTTTTAGTATCATGGAATGCAATTTTTAATTGAGTTATATCCATTTTTAGTTCATCTTCATTCCAATTATAATCAAGCTCTGTATAAATCCCCTCTATAATTCCAAGTAGTGTGTTAAAAAATTGCTCTGATTTTTCTCTTCCATCTATCCAATAAAATAAAGGCATTAAGAAAAATAGAATATTATCTTCAACAACGAGCAATTTACCTTTAGTGAAATAATCATTTGTATTAGAATCTTTTACTATATGATCAATTATTGTTGGTTTATAATCATGTATAATTTGTTCTAATTTTGATTTTAATGTTTTAGAATCAAGACTATGGATATGTGATACAGTCATATATCTTACATAAAGTGGAACTTGTAATTTATCTAACTTCTCCATCCAAATTGAATACTCTTTAGTCGAATATTTAACTTCCAACTTTTCTCCATATTTCATTAAATATGACTTTAGTTCTTTTGAAACAATATTTAAGCTGTTCAATAAACATGGTGTATGTTCACTTTTAATAGATTCTAAAACATTAACTCCTTTTTCTAAGATGTCGTTTAAGAATATTAGATCATTTTCTTCATGATTTTCGAATTTTTCAGAACAAAATTTATAAATCCCATTACCTAAATCTTCTGCTAAATCGTAATTGTTATTTTTATATAAATTTATTGTTGTTTCACACAGATTATTAAACCTATAATCTGTTATTAATTTGAAGTTGTCCCCATCAAAGAATAAATTGCTATAATTAACTTTATTTGATTTTTTAATTACATCGTTTAATACATTTAAATTATCAAAAACAAATAGTGCTTCTTCTTTTAATAGATATTCTAATAAACCGGAGCTTTTGAATCCTTTCTTAAAACATACAAAAATATCCAAAGTTAATTTATGAATTCCTCTACGAATATATTTATTTTCGTATTTAAAAACATCTATAAATTTTTCCATTAAAAAATTAATAATATCTGATTTTTTAACATTTTCAATTTGGGTATTCAAATAAACAAGAATATCACTCAGCTTTGATTTATGTGGTTCTATCATATTATCAATACAGTCTTGGTATAAAATCAGATACTTCAAAAATAAAAAATCTATATAATCATCTATTGAACATATTTTGTGATTAAATGTCTTTTCATAATAATTATGTATATCATTCCAATTATTGAAAATCATATTGATAGCATGTCCTGTGCTCATATCAGAAATATCGTATTTGTCTAGAGTAAATTGAACATTACTTCTTGAATTTAATTCTGCAATAAGATTCATTAGATATCTACTTCTTTCGCTTTTTTTATAATTCTTTGAATAAATTCCGACTTTGAACTTGTATATTTTTCACGGTCATTTACATATTTTAAAGCTAATTCCTTTTTCAATTCGGAATATCGTATCCTAGTATCTGAATTATTTCTTAAATAGTCTCTAAACAACAAATGTTCATTCCAAAAGCTGCTATTGATCTCAACCATGTGTATGTGGTGTGTCCTAGGATTCCCTTTAGCAAAGAAATGTCTGCCCTGAACTCCGTTTTCTCCTTTGGATTCATATCTTATAGCTTCAAGATCATGAATGCATTCAAATCCATCATCAAAATGTTCTATTCCAATAAGAATATCTATAATCGGTTTTGCACAGAGTGAATCTATCGATGTGCTACCAACGTGTTCAACTCCAATTTTATAGTCAGTAATAGCTCGCTGAATTGAATTCTTTTCATTCTCAAATTCAACACCCCAGCTTTTATCATATTCAACTAATATTACTTTACCTTTTTCTAAACCTATCACTTCTACTCTCTCTACTCCTTAAAAAATGCTTTAATTATCAGTTCTCTATCAGGAACTTGTCTTATTTCTATCTCTTCTATCAAATCCCTAAAAAACCTTCAAAATTATCTCTAGAAATAATCATGCTTTCACTATTAGGATAGGTCGTCGTAAAAATCTTAGGGATCTTAACTTTTTTAATATCATTCCATTTGAACTCATAAGCGTAAAGAGTTCCGTCCCTGTCTTCTATATAATCTATTTCCTGCTGATCTGTAGTTCTCCAAAAATACTTATTACAGTATATTTTATTATAGTTGGTATGTTTCAATCTTTCCAACACAAGAAAATTCTCCCATAACTTGCCAATATCATCTCTCAATTCAATACTTCTAAAATTTGAGATCAATGCATTTCTAATTCCTAAATCATAAAAATATATTTTTCTGGATCGTTTAAGCTCTTTACGAAGATTCCTATTAAATGCTCCCAACCTAAAAACAATAAATGCTTTTTCAAGTATTGCGATATAACTTTCCACAGTATCGTTTTTAAGTTCAGTAATCTTTCCTAATTCATTGTAAGATACTTCGTTTCCTATTTGAAATGCCAACGCTTGTAACAACTTCATAAGCTTATCTGATTTCTGTATCCTATTCCACATTAAAATATCTTTAAAAAGATAGCTGTTGACAATTTCAGCAAGGATTTCTTTTTCGTTACCGGGGTTTGAAACAACTTCCGGATAATACCCATAAACCAGCCTATGAGGAAGCAGTCTAATTTCCTCTCTAAAGCCTATATGATCTACCATTTCTTTAAACGATAAAGGATATAGGTTAAACTCTCTCTTCCTTCCCGTCAGACTTTCATTTACTTTATTAGTCAGTTCAAATGCAGATGAACCGGTAGCAATGATATTAACATTCTTGATATGGTCTGTAATAAGCTTAAGTTTTGTTCCTATATCATTTATTTTCTGAGCTTCGTCAATAATTATAGTGTCATTCTCTCCAATCAAGTTCTTTAGCCTGGTAGAAGTTATTCCTTCAAATGTAGCATTGTCATCAGGCTCATCTCCACTAAACCATAATACCTTCTTTTCATTATCGAATAGCTGATGAAGAAGGGTTGTTTTTCCTGCCTGTCTAGGACCAATAATTATTTTGGCTTTCCCTGATCTTTCTTTCAATCCTGAATCTATCAGCCTTTTTATAAATTTTATTTCAGACATATCATTATCCCGAAGTTTTTATCTAATGTAAGAAATATTGTATTATTTGTCAAGTATACTTTGGAGTTTTTTAGCTAATTTATTCCATTGCGTTGGAGTTTTTTAGCTAATTTATTCCATTGCGTTGGAGTTTTTTGTTAAATCCTTCTATTTCACCGCAACAATCTGATTAAAACGGGCTATTTCATAGTATGGATATTCTTGCATTAGCCTTATTTCCAGCTTCTTCAATTTTTCATAATATTCTTTCTGAGATTTTATTTCATTATCCTGAATCAGATTGCACATTGAAATAATACCATACTTTTCGATCTTACCGAAGTTGTATTTTTCCAGTTTCTGAATCATTTCATCCGCCGTAAATCTATAAACTTCTGTATCTTCATATAGGTCTATCTTAGCTGTTCTTTTACCTACCTTATCAAAAGCAGTATCCAGATCATTTTCAAAAATGAGCGGAGGAAAAATTTCAGAATATCTGTTTACATGCATTATGGACAGAAAACTACCTTTCTTAAGATAAGCATACGCCTGCTTTAGAATTGACTCAACATTGTTAACATAAGAGAATAAGTTATGAATCAGAATTAAATCGAATTTTTCATCAAGACTAAATCCTATAGAAAGATCTGTTTTAATAGTTTTAAGATTATTAGCTACATTGTTTTCTGTATATTTCTTTTTAGCATCATTCAACATATTCTGAGAAATATCAATTATCGTCACATTAGCACCTTCTTTAGCTAACCAAAGGCTTTCCTTTCCATTTCCTCCACCTATATCTAAAACTTTTAGATTCGCTGGTTTTATATGTTTTCTGAGAACATATTCAGTTAACTCATATCTTAATTTAGCCCATGTAGATTCTTGATAATTCAACCACTTCTCAATATTTTCGTATTTTTCGTTCATTTATAATTACCTGTTATTTCCAAAGTATTCCCATCAGGATCCTCAACATTAAAATAATAGTAAGGAGTCACAAGATTTATATACATAATCTCTGAAACTTGACCATGCTCTATATTTTTAATTCTTTCATACTCTGATCTTAAATCTTCAACTTGGAAATTGAGAACAATACTGTTACCAATTGTTGTTTTACTTTTTCTTAATTCAGAGATATAATTATCTGAATAATGATTCTTAGTATCATCTCCTTGTTCTAATTTCTTCAAGTCATAATTCACATTATACAAGGCTAAACTAAAACCATTCTTAAATTTAAAATTCACCCATCTATCTTCATTTCTATATTCAATTTCACTTTGTAACAGATCTTTGTAAAACTCTATAGCCTTATTCATATCATTTACTTTTATGTAAACACATTGTAAAGTAATCATTGATTTCTCCTATTAATCTTACAACTTTTTCATCATTATTAAACATGGATTTTCTTTTCCCCACTCATTGTACAATACATCAAAAGGAATAAATCCAGCTTTTTTATAAAACAGCCTTGTTCTTCTATATTCTTCAGACTCTTTTGACTCATCTAAAGTTTTGACTTCCAAATACTGAAAACCTTTATTTCTTAAATCTGATTCAATATGTTCTATAAGTTTAACTCCGATATTCTTTCGGTGATATTTAGACAAAATCCCCATTACGTAGATTTCAGCAACTAATTCATTATTTACCTTGATCGAAGCGAATCCGATATCTTGATTATCATAGCAAATTTTAATAAATCTATGCTTTTTCACACCTGCACAATACTCATCATTAGCTTCAGGAATCCCGAACCACAGTGGAAGATCATCCAAAACCCTTCTACACAGAGTACTCTTTTCTTCGTTATCTGATATTTCTATAAATTCAATATTCATTGTTCTTCCTATTTTATATTTCACCTACAAAACCAGACTTTTTGCAACGAATAAATACTTTGTTGTCGCTTAATTTTGTAGTAAATAATAAGCCAGTTCTGCTGAAGATGTTTGATAGCTAAATTTAGGAGTAAAAGGCAGTGGATTTTTTTTCATAAAAGCTCTCAACGATTGAGGTGACACAAAACAGATCTCAGTATCAGGATAAATTTGGATAAATCCTTCAAGCTTAAACGAGATCGGAGAAACCCGAAATTTAGCTTTAACACTTTTATTTCTTTTAACAATCCCGATTTTATCGAACTGCATATCCTTGAAATATGAATAGATCGTATCCATAAATTTATTCACTTCTACAGAACTTTCATCGTCTTTCAATTCTAACTTTTTCATAGCGCCTGTAATATCTGCGATAGCTCCGTCATCTTCTATCGCACAAAAAACAGCAACATTTCCTTTGATTTCGATACCTAATGTTTTCATATATGTGGACTCCTTTATATTATTTTTAGTGGTCAGTGATTAGTGATTAGTGGCTAGCTTTTTAACTTTTCGTCCATCTTCATACTCTCTCGTAATGTGCAAATACTTAAATCCCATCCGCTCCATTATTTTAATCATTCCACTATTTGAAGGATGAGTATCTGAACCTATTGATTCAAGGTTTGGGTAATCACTGAACAACTTTTTATACATATTCGCTTTTAACCATTTAGCTATACCTTTTCCTTGATAGCTTTTAGTGACTCCGATCTGCCATTGTCTAATTGAAGTTAGATCAGCATTTATTATAAAAACTCTATTTATCCCTATGATATTTCCGTGATCATCTAAAGCTACGCAGGATAGAATCTCTTCATTAGCTATTTCTAACTCTTTTTCCTCTTTCCTTAAATTTTCTACACTTACTTTGTAATACGGTTCTTCAATTTCAGTTGGCATTGCATTTTCAATTTCTTCTAGAACTTTTGCATAATCTTTTATTAATTCGTTAGGAATCTTAGTAAAATATTGTAATTTGATATTTTTATTCTTTTGCGAACTGACTTCAATCCAATCATCTATAGTCTTCCAATTTACATTATCCTTCTTTAAGATATATTCTAATTCTACATTTATACATTGATTCTTATTTGTATTAATCTTATCAATCTTATTCGATTGCATAGCATTGCCTACTTTAATTCCTTATTCTTAAAAGCCAAATCAACCATTTCACCTACAGACCAATAACTTCCTCCATAAGCATAGATCAATGGATCTACTTTCTTTATATCAATTCGACCATCTACAATACAAGTTTCTTCGACATAAGTTTTGACAACATCAGCTATAAATACTTCCATTTCGTTTATTTCAAAACTTTTTATTACTTTACACTCAATATTGATGCTACATTCTTCGATCATTGGAGCAGTTTCACTCTTCCCGTAGAATGATTTGAAGAATTCTGACTTATCTTTATCTTTACCAGAGACCATTCCGCAATGATCCGTTATCTTTACCATATCTGTCGAAGGTATATTGATACTGAAAGTTTGATTTTCTCGAATTCCCAGATTTGTATGATGAGATTTTTCGGAT
>WTAK01000481.1 GCA_013139625.1 Candidatus Delongbacteria bacterium
GATGTCCGTTTATTTCAAAGAAAATAATTTTTATTTTAGTTAATCAATCGGTGTATTGTCCAAAGTAATATTTTTAATTTTCCCAAGCAAATCCATTACTTGATTTATAGCCTTCCCATTTGCTTCATTCATACTTTCGTCTTTACGATTTCTTAAAGGATCTTGTAGTAAATCATCTAAAACTTTATTCAAATATTCAGCTACCTTCTCTGGATCAATTTCTTTTATCCTAACCGCAAAAGCCAAAATTGACTTGCTTAAGATTACCTTATAATGATAATCTTCTTCAAGATTCCTTATGAATAAAAATCTTTTTGCACAAAATAAAGTTCCAGTTATGCCCAAACCAGAAATAAATATTCTACCAAAAATAATTATCGCAAAATTATTTGTAATATTATTACTCTCCATTAATGAATTTATCAAAGAATAACTTATCCAACCAGTGCTAAAAAATAGTATAATTGTTGATATTATCCAGAAATATTTCATTTTTGATTTTTTTAATTCATTTAATTTTGAAATATATGCTCCAGAAATACCTTCAGCATTTTTCATTCCCAAAGCATCTTCTGCTTGCCTAATTAATTCGTTTGCTTGATTAATTTTTTCAGTTATTTCTTCTCGTATACTATCTTTTAAATCAGTTTCAATATTATTTAATTTTTTTTCAGATTCTTCTATATTGTTACCAAACGCAACAACTTGCTTTTTTCGGTTCTCTATCTCTTGTTCATTTTCATTGATTTTTGCTATTTGCACATCAATATTTTCTTTAAAAGTAGTTAATTGTTTGTCATAAGATTGTGTAGTATTTACTGTATTTTCGATATTATTCAAGAACACATTTACTTTTTCACTATTTTTTTGTAATTGATTACTTATTTTTTCAGAATTCTTTAAATCTTGATCAATTTTTTTATATCTTCTTCTCAGACTTGCAATATCTTTAAATTCGTCTTTTGAATCAAATATTTTTAAAAAAGCAAGTGATAAATTTGTCAATTCAATTTGACTTAATAAAGCAAGATAATGAGCTATAAAATTTTTATGATTATTAGAATGAGTTTGAACATTTCTCAAATGAGTTAAAATACCATTTCTTCTTGAGAAGGATATTTCTTCAAAAGATTCTTTTTCAATGCTATCTAAAATAATTTCTTGATTATATAAATACCCTTGATACGCTTGATTAAAAGTTGTTTCTTGGTACTCAACATTGGGATTGCTAGTATTTAACCTTTCTAAATTTGCATTTATTTGTTTATTTTCTAGAATCGTTTTAATCGCTGCTGTTGTTGGCTTCATATTTCCCCTTTCTTTTTATTCTACACCTTCCCATCCATATTTTTCAACATACTTCTTCAGATTCTTAGGTCTATACTTAGAATCTTTCTCCCAACGAACTTTTACAGACTCATGAATCAAAACTTTACCTTCCTTATGTTTAATCGGACGATAATCCTTTCCCTTTATCCTAAAAAAACCTTTTCTGGAATTATGAAGAGTTGCTAACGTATTTGTTTTCAAACTTTGCACTAAGTGTGCTTCAACAGACAATCCTGATTTCTCAGATTCTTTGATCATCCAGTCAAAAGCATTATCATTTAAATTCTGTAAAAGCAGGATTACATACAAAGGTACGTATGAGATTATGAAAAGCAATATTTGGACAATTTTTCTCATCTTATTTCCTTAATATTTTACTCACTTAAGCAATTCTATCAATTCTGGTACTTTATTTGCGAAACTGACAACTCTATTCCTAAATTACAAGACATAAGTGTTAGTATCAGATTGATAGTTAAGTTGGTTTTCAATAGCTTGCCCATTGAACATACCAGTAAATATCGTTTTCAGCTTAACATTTTTCATTGAATCTCCAACAAAATAAGAATGCTGCTTATCTACTTTGTCAACATCTGTTACGTTAATATAATGCGCATTATCACTATTCAATTTCTTAACGTAATGTCCTAATCTTGCTTTTTGTTCTTCACCTGGTTTGATACGAGATGCTCTTAAAGCAAAATCATTTTCATTAATTACGATATATACACGATTACGAACATCAAGGTTTTCAACCCAGTTGGCATGATTGTTGTTGTTTGTGTCAGCTGCAACTAAACAAACGTTATCAAATACAAGTTGTGATGTCGAATTTCCACCATTCAACAGTGTTTTTTTGAGTACATAGTTACCCATGCTATGACATAAAAGATTGATAGTAGTTGAACATTCGATACTCATCAGTTTTGAAAATAGAGCTTGTGCTGCTTCATAATTATTCTTATGCTTTTGATTCGCTTTAGCTTGTAATATCTTTTTGTGACCAGAAACAAATAGAGTATGAAAATACTGAAGTTTACCAACTGCACGGTTAAGTGCTCCCTCAGAAGCACGAGCATCTGATTTATCACTTTTGTAAGCTAGAGTTCCTGTAACTGCTCCACCACCATTAGCAGGCCAAGTAAAAGGTACAACTATGACTCCATGAGTTTTTTCCAAATCTTCAGCGACTTTCATAACATCTTCCACATCGTTGTTATATCCGTGCACAAAAAACAAAATGGATTTCTTCTCTTTTTGGGCACGTTCGAATAACTCACAAGCTATACGTAAGCTTGCATACCAATCCCCTGTTTCATCAATATCCAGATTGAATTTTTTCTTGATTGCTTTTACTTTTTTTTGAGGTAACTTGTCTGTCGTTACCGAAGTCTGCCAAGTTTTTCCTTTTTTTATTACCTCTACAATTCTAAGTTCCAGTGGTCCGCATGGATTTGGAACTTTTCCAAAAATATCTAAACCTTTTTTATTTTTAAGTTCACGATTTGTTATTACATACATTCTCTATCTCCTTTTATTCTTAAAAGTTAAAATATATTTGCTAACTTTGGTATTTTCTTAGCGATTTTAACTGCTATATCACCCAAATCTTTAATTCTATCTTTTAGTTCCGCCTGAGTCAAATTAACTCTTGATGCCTCCTTTACCACTGTAATCAATTGGTCATAGATCTCTAAATCTGTAGTATCAGGTGTAATCAAATCTATTTCTGCTTTAGATAAAGCCATTAGGTCATTTAGTTCTTCCTTAAATTCTCCTTCGAATGCTTCTCGATTTTCTTGCATTTTTTCTTTCATTCTTTTCTTAAATTCTTCAATATTCATTATGATTCTCCTTTATTATTTAACTAGTTTTTCAAATTTAGAAATAATTTCGTCCAGCTTCCCCTCTCCTTTCTGTGCTTTTTGAACTAAATCACCAATCTTTTCAGACATGTCAGAGATACCTTCAGCAGCTTTAATACGAATATTACTTATCTCTAAATTTGACAGGATTTCATTTTGTGTTTCGTGAACTTTAACTACTGAAGCCAAATGTCCCGTTACTATCGAGTTAGCATAGTGAACTTGTTCGTAAGATTGATCAACATTGGCTAATACTAACGAAAATTGTTCTTGCACCGGTTTTAGTTTCAATTTCCTATAAGTCTCTACTTCTTCTTGAATTATTTGTAGAAATATTTTTATTTTTTCAAATGACTCTTTTTGGGTATTACCTGTAGGATCATAACTACTTGCAGACTCAATAGCAGAAAGCATTTCATTTCTTATTTCCTCATTCTCAAGTGTTTTTTGAATTTGGTATGGTAAATAAACGTTGTCAATAAACTCATTAATATCACCTAACAAATCCGTGTAATAAAGGTTTATAAATGCAATATGAGATTTTTTAATCTCAGAAATATCCCTTCCAACAGTGGCAGATAATTCAACTGCCTGTTTAGGTACGTACGCACATGATCCAAAGACTAGAACTAATGTGATGACCATTAGGTTTAAATACTTCATAATTTTCCTCCATATTTTTATTTAATCCTATGCAACCTGATCAAAATTCAAAAATCTTGGGGAGAAATTTGGATAAATAGATCAGGTTGCACAAAACTCAAATTCCCTTATAATGCTTCTTCCTACACTCAGGACAAACACTGTGAGAAAGAGCAATTTCCTTATCCTTATGAATACTCTTATCCACAACTTTCCATGTACCTTTTTTCTCTCTGATCTTCTCGCAATGAGAGCAAATCGCTATAATTGTTTTCTTTTTCTTATTATCAGTCATTTATCTATATCAAAATTATTGTTAAATAAATTTGGCTGTGTCTCCACAGCCAAGAAATGCTATTACCTACTACCTGGTGGAGTAGGTGGAGGAGGTGGAAGAGGTGGATTATCACCACCAACATATACCCAACCACCATCAATCCAATCCCAATCAGGATATGGATCACCATCTGCATAAACCGGTGCTGTCACAAAAGATGCAACGATCAATAAGATTAGAAGTAATTTTTTCATAAATACCTCCCTAGGTTTGGTTAACCAAAGGATGTATCCGAAATAAATATTTTAATATATAATGGGTATTCTAAACACTTGTTTTACTCTTTTCACAAAGGGGAAAAGATAAACTATTAGCTTTATTTAACTAATATTTGGCAACTTATATTTTGTGTTGAAATAGCGATAAAATAGATAGCTTTAAAACAATCGCGATCTTGGAATTACATTAGATCTTGTTTAAATATTTTAAATTGTCTTTTATGAATTTGATATTAGTTTCGTATAATTTTAATGATTTTTTTCTATAAAGCTTATTGTACATATTTAATGACCTTCTAAAGTAATTAAAAGCCTTCTTATGATTCGTTTCCGCAAATAATACACCTATACTCTTTAAACCATCCGATATCAGATCAAAGTTATTAATAATTTTTGCAATTTTAATTGATTTTTTAAAACTTGTTAAACTAAGATCTATTTTATTTACATCTAAATATATTCTACCCATATAATTATAGGAATAAGAGACATAATACATATCTTGCTCAGTATAATTAATACAAATACTTCTAAAGCATGCAAGTGCCTTTAAATTCTCTTTTAATTCAAAATAACAACAACCTAAATAATGAGTATTTCTAACGATATTAAATTTATCATTTATTTTTTTTAAATACGTATCAGCTTCTTTGTAAAAAGGTATTGCTTCAAAATATTTTTGTTTATAGTAATACAAATTACCAGTCAGATGATATGTTAAATACAGATAAAAATCTTTTTTTGTTTTCTTTGATAAATATGTTAATCTATCAGTTAATTTGTTAATGTAATCAATGGGCTTTGTCGAATTATAAGTATAAATACTCAGCAAGCTATTAATTGATTTTACTTCCGTTTTGTAAAGATTATTATCGTGTGCAATATCTTTTTGTTTTAAATAGTCCTTCTCTGCATATTTGTACATTGCCTTTCGAAAATATACTTCACCTCTGATATCATATGCTTCGCAAATCTGTTTTTTATTTCTTTGATTTTTTGCTGCCTTTAAATATTTATGAGCATACCTTAACGCAGTATCATAACTTCCCATATGAATATGTTTTTTTACATTTGCTTTGTAGTAATCAAATAAAAATTCCTTTCGAGAACTCTGTAGAAATTCGTTGATTGCAATTGTTAAATTCTTATCACTTAATTCCAAATTATTCTCTATCATGTATATCATACCAAGATGATAATAAATATATCCTATTTGGAATAAATTCTGACAACTTTCAGATAATTTTAGAGCTGATTGAAAAAGAGATTTGGCTGTCTTATAATCATCAATATGATAAAATATCTTTGCTCTCTTGTAGAGTGATTTTATTTTTATTGTTTTGCCTTTGGAGCAAGTGTATTGCAATGAAGTTAAATAGATCTTATTGTAGATATTATCTGCAGTTTCTATTTCAAAATTCAACATTGCTTTATCAGCATAATATTCGATTTTTTCTAAAGTTAAAGTTAATATCTCACTCGAAAAATCATCTGAAACGCACAAATAATCTATTTTTGAACTATCTGAAGTGTAGTCATCAATATTTATCGGATGAATAAGAATTGTATTCCCATTACACATGATCGTAGCTTCATAAGCAGATATCATAATGTCTTTCTTTGAAGAAAATGAAGCTATCTTACTAATATTTGATTTTATCTTATTCAATTTTTTATCAATTACAATCGGAATATTACAACTAGGCAAGATAGACTTATCGTTTACTGATTTTTTGGAATTCAACTGTTTTAAATAATAAATATTTGTT
The DNA here is from genome assembly GCA_013139625.1 of Candidatus Delongbacteria bacterium. Classification (GTDB taxonomy): domain Bacteria; phylum UBA4055; class UBA4055; order UBA4055; family UBA4055; genus WTAK01. The sequence goes on from WTAK01000481.1 coordinate 6,161, forward strand.
AATATTTTAACATTCGCACTTATATACCCCATTTCCTTTAGTTGAGAAATAATGTAGAAGATAAAAATACTTAAGTTCTTTAGATTCCTTTCGGTACTTATTCCAAAATATTGATTATGGGTCAGGCTATCATACAAGCTAAACTGATAAATTCTTGTTTTTATCAATCCATCTTGCTTAGTATGTTTTATTATGTTATAAGTAACAGTTAAAATTTGTTCTCTAGTTTCTATTTTACTATTAAAATGCTCTTTCAGTTTTCTTGAAATAAGTACATTTGAACAGTTAAGTCCAAACTCCTGCTTGATGTCATTAAGAGTTACTTTGGGGTTAACTTCTTTAAACTTAATTATTTTATTGAAAGTAGTTTTTGATATTTTTTTGTCTTGTTTGTCATTTCTTTTCTTCCTGTGTAAATAAGCTGATACTCCTTTATTTTTGTACAAGCTAACCCATTTCCCTACAGTTTTCCTATTCAATTTATAAAAACTCGAAGCTGATCTAATGTCAGTTTTGATCGCTAACTTAATAGCTTTCTCTTTCAATTCAGGAGAATATATTAATTCCTTTTTTGCCATTCTTTAAAAATAAATAATTATTCCATGTTATGCAAACCAAATATGTTACAATCTCAATCCTTAGTAACTAATCACTATTTTACCCATTTAGTTTTTTCTTGCTTAAATAGTAAAATTGAACTATTTTTGTCAAAGCAAAGTAAGAAATACTGGCTACAGGCATAAAGTAACTAAAAAAGAAATAGAGGAAAAAATGATGTTGAAACGAATATTATTCTTTGCGTTGATCACAACTTCAATCGTATTTGCAAAGGTAAATGTAGGATTTTACTCCTTATCACAAGCTTCCGGCAACCCTAATGGGCAATGGATGGGCTATGCGCTAATGGATATAATCTCTGAAAAATTTTCAAAACTTGAAGAAGTTAATGTTGTAAAAGATGATGATCTTTACGCTTTTATGAAAGCAAATGGAAATCCATTCTTAAATACAGGAAATATTGCTTCTTTTGATGCATTAAAAGAAAAATTCAAATTGGACTTTATCGTTACAGGAAACTATAAACTAAATCCTGACACGAGTCTTCCTGTTAATATTATTGTTCACAGTTTTAAAGATACAACAACTTCAGCACCTGTAGTTATCCAGGGTTACTCGAATGATTTGTTTACTATAGTATCTTATGTTGTTCAGCCAATAGGCAGAAACTTGAAAATGAACTTAAATCCTGCTCAAGTAGCTAAACTAAAAACTATTGATCTAACTTCAAATACTATGAACCTTTCAAATGTTTATAAAGGTAAAATGGCAATGAGACAGAATCAACCTAAAGTTGCTATGTCTTTCTTTGAAAATGCATACAAAGAAAATCCTAATAGCTCACTCGCTAAAAAATATTATACTGAAGCTTTGGGTGCAACATACGGAACAGGTTTCTTTGCATCTGACCTTCATGCTGTTGATGGTGGACATGCATCTGGATTTAGCAAGCAATTCTTATTATCAAATAATATCATTAAAGGATTCACGGCTTACATAAAAAATTCAAACTTGATACCAAAAAGCGGAGCTACGTATTTTGATATTGAATTGAACATAGGACTTGATCTATCAGAACACGCATATCAAATGGCAAAAACAACTATTCAAAATTTCTCAGGTGGTTCAAGCGAGATAGATGACGGTGTTTACAACCCTAATGCAGGTAACGTAGGTAATGAAACTGAAATGTTCGTTAAGAATATTTCTGCAGCGAAGATCCTTATTACTTTGATAGATAATAAAGGTAATGCTATTCTAAAATCAGAAAGATCATTTGGAACTGCATTCAATTTAACTAATATTGTCAATATCAAAGAATTTGTTAAAAATAAAAATCGTCAATCTCGCATATACTTCCCTTCAGTAGCAAGAAAAGTTATTAAGAATATTGAAAAGATTGAAGTTACAGTAAAGTAATTCTATTTATTAAGTACCGCTCATTGTTTGGGCGGTACATTTTTTATAAAAGAGAGCTATTATGAACCCTGATTTCTCATACAGCCCCTCAGTAAAACAGTCACGCCGACTTAAAAAGATCCGTTACCCTTAAATATCACTCCCATTCAAAATATTGTTTTAATATTCATTGTCACCCTGAACTTGATTCCGGATGACGGATTTGGAACAAGGTGGCTTTAGCCCCTTGCAATAACGAAATAAAACGGAGTTAAAAATGGCTTTAATAATTGATGGTTCAGGTCTAACAATAGACAAGATAGTAAGTGTCGCAAGAAATAATGAAAAGATCGAACTTCACCCGGAAGCAATTGAAAGAATTAATGTATGTAGAGCAATGCTGGAAAAAAAACTTGATGCCAATGAGATCATGTATGGTGTAAATACCGGTATCGGAGAATTCTCTGAGGTGGTTCTTGATGATGATCAGATCGAAGACTTTCAAAAATATTTGATCTATAACCATGCAGCTGGTATCGGCGATCCTGCTCCATTAGAATATGTTCGTGGTGCAATGCTTGGTAGAATAAATGTTCATGCTCATGGTAATTCAGGTTGTAGATTAGTGATTACTCAAACTCTTATTGATCTTTTGAACAAAGGTGTAACTCCTTTCGTATGTCAAAAAGGTTCTGTTGGTGCATCAGGTGACCTTGCTCCAATGTCCCAAGTAGCATTACTTATGATGGGCGAAGGTAAAGCATATTATCAAGGCGAACTTATGGAATCAAAAGTTGCTATGGAAAAAGCTGGAATTCCTATTCCCGGTCTTAAAGCAAGAGACGGTTTGGCAACTATCAACGGATCTAACCTTTTAACTGCAATGAGTGCGATCTTCTTATTCGATGCAAAGAAATGGCTAAAACAAGCTGAGATCGCTGCAGCAATGTCTTTAGAGGCTTTAAAAGCTAATATGAAACCTTATACTAGATTACTTCATGAAGTTAGAGGTTTTAAAGGTGCTATTAGATCTGCCGAAGCAATAAACAAGATCGTTTCCGGTGGTGACTTAAAAGAAGAAAAAGTAAAATGTAAAGTTCAGGATGCTTATTCAATGAGATCAACTCCTCAGGTTATCGCAGCTGCTCATGATGCTCTTGCTTATGCTCAATCACAAGTTGAAATAGAATTAAATGGTGTTGGTGATAACCCTATCTTCTTCCCTGAAAAGAACATGCAAATTTCAGGTGCAAATTTCCAGGGTACTCCTGTTTCAGTTCCTGTAGATATGGCAGGTGCATGTATCACTATGGTATCAGTAATGTCAGAAAGAAGAATGAATAGATTAAATAACCCTGCATTGAGTGTTGGGCTTCCTGCTTTTTTAACGAAAGGTGCAGGTATGTTCTCAGGCCTAATGCTTAGTCAATATACTGCTGATATGATGATCGTAGAGCAAAGGATTTTATCCGCTCCTGCTTTTATTCAATCAATACCTGCTGCTGCTGATCAGGAAGATTTCGTTTCTATGGGAATGAATACTGCAATTAAGAACTTCCAGATCTTAGATAATGCTTATGGTGTTCTTGGTATTGAATTCATGGCTGCTGCTCAAGCTCTTGATTTTAGAAAAGAAGAATACTCTTTCGGTGCAGGAACTCAGAAGGCTAAAGATGTTATCAGAAAATATGTTGATTTCCTTGAGATTGACAGACCTTTATATCCTGATCATACTGATATGCAAAAGTTGGTAAGATCATGTGAGATACTTGAAGAAGTAGAAAAAGTTACTGGTTCATTGGGTTAGTAGTTAAAATTAATTCTAAAAAGGCAGGTTAATACCTGCCTTTTCTATAATATGAATAAAAATACTCTAACATACATCTTATTGTTAATTACTATGGCATTGTCTGCTTTATCTTTTCCTGATAAAAAAGGAGAGATAATTAAGGATCAAAAAGATTTTATCCTAAGATTAGTTAATACTCCAAATTCGTCAATTAAAACTGCTGAAGCTATATTTCTCGTAAACAATAGTAGTAAAAATTGTTTCAAAGTGCTGAATGATATAAAGAACTATCCTGAATTTATGCCAAATATAACTGAGACTAAATTCATTTCTAAAAACAAGAATGGTTCAATATATGATTTTGTATTTGAAGTGGCGTTCATGGATACTGAATATAGCTTATTACTTACAGATAATGTTGATAAAGATATCTACTATATAGATTGGACATTCGTTAAAGGTGAGATAAACGATAGTCAAGGTTCGTGGATAATTAAACCAATTTCAATTAGCATCTCTGAGTTACATTATAAAGTTTATCTTGATCCTGGATCATTTATTCCTGATTGGATAACTAACAAGCTAACAGCAAGATCAATACCGGATATGGTTGAAGCAATAAGAAAAAGAGTTAGCGAGATAAAATGAAAAAATATATGATAATAGCTTTATTAATGCTATTTACTGTCGAATTGCTTTTAGCTGAACCTATAATTTTAAAAACTGATAGTATTTTCATACCTAACAATGCCGCTTTTACAGGAGAATATTATTCAAGATGCTTTGAAGATGCAGGTAGGATTGCACTCTCCCCTTTCACTTCCAGCTGGAAAGGTTATCTTGCCACTGCCGCTATCATAGGAACAGGATTTATCTTATTCAATAATGATCTGCAAATATCTGAAAAAGCATG
>WTAK01000485.1 GCA_013139625.1 Candidatus Delongbacteria bacterium
AGATGCAGGAAGACCAGTTCCTAAAGCAGTAAATCCTTTTTCTGCTTCCGGATCAATATGAGGATGAAGTAATTGATCTAATTGCGCAGGTTCAACTCTTAAAATAGCAGTATCTTTGTCAATAAGACCTTCGTTGAACATTTCAACAGCCATAGTAACCGCGGCTGCAGCTGTTCTTTTTCCACCTCTTGTTTGAAGCATCCAAAGTTTACCTTCTTCAATAGTAAACTCCATATCCTGCATATCTGTGTAATGCTTTTCTAAACTGTCTCTGTATGACACCAACTCATTATATATGGCTTCATTTTGATCTTTCAGTGTTTGTATTTCCAATGGAGTTCTGATACCTACAACAACATCTTCACCCTGTGCATTCATCAAGTATTCACCATAAAATTTATTTTCACCGGTACTTGGATTTCTTGTAAAGCATACTCCAGTACCACTGGTTTCACCTTTGTTACCGAAAACCATGACCTGAACATTAACAGCTGTTCCGGGTAATCCTTTAAGATCGTTCAGCTTTCTGTATAGAATAGCTCTGTCATTATTCCATGATCCAAATACTGCTTCAATAGACATTTTAAGTTGTTCAAGAGCATCTTGTGGGAAAAGTTTTCCTGCTGATTTTTGAATAGCAGCTTTATATTTTTCAATTACAACCTGAAGATCAGCTGCAGATAGGTCAGTATCAACTTCTACACCTTTTTCTTCTTTAACTATTTCAAGTTCTTTTTCAAATATTTCGCCTTTGATATCCATTACAACATTTCCAAACATCTGAATAAATCTTCGGTAAGAATCATATCCAAATCTCTCATTTCCTGTTTTGCGGATAATTCCTTTAACAGACTCATCATTCAGACCAAGATTTAGAACCGTATCCATCATGCCAGGCATTGAAACTGCGGCGCCGGATCTCACTGAAAGTAAAAGAGGATCATCATTATTACCTAATTTTTTACCCATCATTTCTTCGAGCTCTTTTATGTGCAATTTATATTCTTCGATTATTTCTTCGGTTATTTTATTTTGCCCGTCGTTATAAAAATCTTGGCAAGCTTCTGTGGTTAAAGTAAATCCCGGAGGTACTGGAATTCCGATCTTTGTCATTTCTGCAAGGTTTGCTCCTTTACCGCCGAGCAATTCCTTCATTTTAGCTTCTCCCTCTTTGAAGCTATATACGAATTTGTTTCCCATCATATTCTCCTTTAAATTATAAAATTAATAAATCTGTTTTTTTATTCACAACTTAGACAAGTAAAAATAAATATTTATGTTTGTTAAGTCAATGACATTCTGCTTTTTTTGTCTGTTTTTAGATGGGTGAATATTAATTATTTTTTCCTTGCCAAAAGAACTTTTTTTTGTTACCTTTGTAATTCTTGTCGCGTAGGCACGAGCAATAATTAATTTTTAATAAAGAGGGTAATGCTATATGATGTACGTGGGATACCGCTCAAACAAATCACTGAACGAATATTTGAAAGAAATTAGTAGAGAAAATCTACTTACAGCTGTTCAAGAAGTAGAACTGACTAGAACAATGAGAAATAACAAAGGAGCTAAATCTCAGCGAGCTAAAGATAAAATGGTCAAGTGTAATCTGCGTTTTGTTGTATCTGTTGCAAAGCAATACAAAAACCAGGGTTTAAGTTTCAATGATTTGATAAACGAAGGCAATTTAGGTTTGATCAAAGCAGCATCTAGATTTGATGAGACAAAAGGATATAAATTTATTTCTTATGCAGTATGGTGGATCAGACAATCGATCCTTCAAGCTTTAGCTGAACAATCTCGTGTTGTAAGACTTCCTTCCAATAAGATATCAGTTTTGAATAAGATCCATAAGACTCGTTCAAGATTGCAGAATAAATATGAAAGAGAACCGACAGTTGAAGAGATTGCAGGTATTATGGAAGTATCTGAAGAAGAAGTTTATAATACTTTAAAGATATCAGGACAGCATCTATCAATTGATTCTCCTATCAAAGATGGTGAAGATAATAGACTTATTGATGTTCTTAAAAGTGATCAAAGTCCAATGCCGGATTCTGACCTAACTGATTTTTCATTGAGTGTTGAGATCGAAAGAGCATTAGAGACTTTATCTCCAAGAGAAAAAGAAGTTATTACAATGTACTTTGGTATTGAAAGATACGAACCATTGACTTTAGAAGAGATCGGGCAGGAATTGAATCTTACTAGAGAGAGAATTCGTCAGATCAAGGAAAAGGCATTGCATAGATTAAGACATAAGTCGAGATCTAAAACACTGAAGATGTATCTGGATAGATAAGATTTATAGAAAATAAAAAAGCCGATCAAACGATCGGCTTTTTTTATGGTTTATTTTCCTTTTATTTTCTTTTTCCCACTTTTCAAAAAATTCTGATTGGTAATAACCGATTTACCTGTTTTATTTTCTAGGGCAATTCTTGCATCTTTTGAAATTTTTCCACCTTCGTGAGCAGAATCTTTATTTTCTTCTAAACCGGTTGCATCATCCTTTTCTGCAATATTTCTTGTGGATAATTCCGCTAGAGCAGTAAAGATAAGTTCCGCTTCACTCATATGATCTCTTAAATTTTGCTTATCTAATTCTTTTATTTCTTTGTGTCCTTTTACGGATAATCCTGACCATTCTTTATGGATAATATTAGTTAAAATTGCGAATTCTTCTCCTTTTTTAACATCGTGTTCATTCCAATAATCAGTCAATTTATTTCTTGTTTCCTGCCCCATCATTCTTTGTTGAATCCATTTCTCACTTCTACCATGGCTCTGCCAATATTCTCTTGATCTGTTAAGAGCTAATTCAGGATTTACCATTTCTTGCATTCTTTCATATCCGACTTTAGCTAACCATAATTTAATTGGTTCTGCTTTTTTTGAAGGAACAGATTGTATCAGCCGTAATAAAGTTTCAACATCAGCCACATCTGTCTTATAAAATTTGCCGTCAGCAGACTGTAATTTCAGTTGGTCACAATTTGTGACCAACTCACTTCCTTCACCATTCAATCTACTTTTTAACGTGGTCCAGTAACTTTTAGCTTTCTTAAAATCTGCTTGTTCTGTCAAAGCTGCAACTATATCTATAACCGAGAAGTACCACAGTTCTTTTTTTTCATCGTAAATTCTTCTGATTTTAAAATCATCAAATATTGCAAGTGTCTCTTTATCATTTTTCTTTTTCATGTTTTCACCTTTTTTCTGCAATATACACATAGCATAGTGTCATATAGTGACCCTTTGCTATTTTTTACTTTTATTTCTAGTTTTTAACTATATAATTTCTTTTTTGCTAATCTTACAAATTTCTCATGCGCTTCAACAAAAACATCAGCTGCTTCATTTATATCTACTCCATTTTGAATTATTTTCTCAGGCATCGGTCCATGCATTTCTTCTGGTTTAACTGAGTGCAAATCAGCTTTATTATGAAAAGTTTTAACTCCAATTTCATTCATAAGGTGTTGTGCACTTTTATGTAATTCTTGCCTTAGGTTGTCTATCTCTTTATCAAGAAATTCATGTTCTACATTGTTCCATAACGCTAAAAATTCATAAATTGGTTTTACATAATCAAATCGAAACGATGATTTAAAATCATGATCTTTAAGAAATTGAATGATACTATCACTAGGGATTAACTTGATTAAAGATTCAAATAACTTAATATCATTTTGACTTGGAACCTGCTTATTGTTTTTCTTTTTTTTTATGTCATCATAACTTTCTAATGAAATGTAAGCGATAATAGACACTAGAAACACTATTAAAGGTTCCCAATTAAATTTCCAGTTTTCTGTTGGGTATAAAAACCAAGCTTCGCTAGCTAAAATTGCTATGAAACTAATAATTTTAATAAAATAATATTTCATTCTAAATTCCTTTAATTTATTTAATACCCCATTCTTCTTTTGCTTCTCTTATTTGCTGTTCAATATGACTATGATAATTAATCAATTTTAGATACTTTAGTCTCCTTTCCACAGATGTTAATTGTTCAAAAGAACGATCTCCGTATACAATTTTTCTTTTTTCATCCAATAATCTATCAACTCTATTACCAAACATCTTGAAAAGAATACCTCTCAATTCATCTATCCTATATATCTTATTTTTACCTTTTTTAATTTTACACATATGAAGAGGTTGTCTTTGATTTGCTTCTGGATAAGGGTGAAAAGTAACAGTACAATTAAGAAATTTATCAAAAATATCATAATACATATCAGAATCCCAAGGATGATTAAAAGGTTCTGCAATATTTTCTAAATCGTAAAAGATCATTATACTATTTTTGTTTGTGAGTTGATATATTTCATTTATAAATTCAGGTAGTTTACTCAAGCATATTTCATGATTAACATTTTTTACAATTAAATAATCTGCCAATTTTTGATAATTATCATATAAATGAGTATAAAGTAAATTAAAATTTAAAAAAAATACATTATTTAGATCTTTCTTAGAATTAGCATAAAGTGCTATAAGCTCATTAAATTCTTTTGGTTCAATTTTTATTTCATCAATCTTTATTTCTGTATCATACGCAAAATATATAAGTTTATTTGAAAACTCTCCATTATTTTGATATATGGATACCTGTTTAAATAGATTTAAATATGGTCCGGAACCAAAATCTACAAGTATTGAAGTTTCATCAATACTCAAATTTAGATACATACATATATTATCATACTGTGAATCTCTTTTCTTAAATTTCTGTTGATCTTGTGATTCTAATGTAAGACATCCATCTATATATTTCTCTAAATTTGATATTTCTAATTGTTTTTTTTTCTTGATTATTTCTTTGGCACTATTGAATTTGTCAACAGTTCTTTCTATTTCTATTTTCTTTTTAATATTACTCAACTGAGTCAACAAATCGTCAACACTAACAGATTCAAAAGAAATATCCTTTGTGATTTTACTAAATTTTTCTACATCTATGTCAGTTTTCACTTCCCATCCCTCCAATCGCTTGGGAAAAGTGGAGTTTTATAGTACAGATGAGCAAGATATCTTAAATGTCTCAAACCTTTTTTATCAGTTCGAAATTTTATTTTACTCTTTTTATAATTTTGTAGTTTGCTCTTAATATGTTCGAATTCCGAAATATCGTCATTTTTGTTTTTATTATATACTTGAGAACTTCCCTCTTCGTATAATTCTTTCTGAAAGAGTATGTGCTCATATTCTAACATATCTTCTGGAGGAAAATATGTTAATAAATGGATATCTTTAGTTAAAAATTCCCAAGAATTATTAAATATTTCTTCTGATTTGTCACCTAATTGAACTAATTGCTCAAATAATATTAATAACAGGTATGAGGATTTGTCAGTATAGTTCATTGGTCGGTCATTTCTGGCAACAAATTCAATTAATGAATCAATGTTATTATACAGCTCGGGTAATCTATTATGACTTGCTTTTGTTAAGGAAATATTATTTAAAATAGAAGAAATATAATCCTGAATTTCCTTATCCATATCTAGCATCTTAAAATATTTAATGGCTAAAAGTATCGGTATTGAATGATTGTCTAATAATGGTCTTTTACAACCGGAATTATTTTCTATAACCTTCTTAAGAGTGTTAGCAAAATTTGATAAAAGGTTTTTAAACTCAGCATTACCAACTTTAACACCAATATCACTTAAATATTTATACGTGTATAAGTGATAAACATAGTAACCTAAAAAATTTAAGCTTCTTAAAGGGTAACCAATTTCTTCAAACTGACTTCCTTCTTCACTAAATAAGCCATCTCTTTCCAAAGCAACAGGTATGATCTTTGCCAAGTAATTTTCCATCATAATAAAATGGATTCCTTGTAGATTCTGATAATGAATAATTACACCTTTTTGTTTTTCTACTTTTTTTTCTAAAATCCAACCCCAAGTCTGAAGCAGAACAAATGTAAGACATTCTCTAGCTGGTATTAAGTTATCGGCTTCCTTAGAATACTGGTATACTAACTGTGAAATAATACTCAGTGTCGAAATCATTTTAATAAATTGTTTTTTTTTGTACGATTTTTCACCATCTAGTATAGATACGATTAGCTTTTTAAAATGGAAAAAATCATTTTCTGGTGTGTCAATAAATGCTAAAGTTTTCTTTAGTAAATTAACATGCTCAGGATTCGTAAGTACATATTCATTTAATAAATATTTTGAAAAATAGTCCGTTAAATCTTCGATACCCCATCTTTCAAAATCATTATCTGGGAAATGTTTTGTTATAAAAGACTCAAATGTTAATCTATCATTTTGATTTACTTCTCCATTATGTACAAGAACATACCTTCTAGGCAACTTATTTAGTTCCGATTTGCTACTATCTTTAAAATCGACTTCTTTTGCTTGTAACATAGATTCTCTGATTCCATTTTTCCCAGACATTGTAGATTTGTTAATGTCCTTGGCATCGCCTGCCTTAAGTTGGAAAATATATAGAGTCTTTTTTTTATTATACTTTCCAATAGCAACAATATCCTTTCCATATTCAGGTTGCCCTTGCGATGAATTCGCAGTTTTTACAATCTGATAACCCATTTGATCTAATAGTATCGGAAAAATATAATCTAATTCGTTTCTTTCTTTTAAACTTTGTAAGTAATCTTTTATAATAAGTCTCAACATTTATAGCTCCCAATCTTCGTTATGCTTCTTGTTATAAATAAAGTTATATGCTTCAGGATAAATATACATTGTTCTTGGAACAACAAAGGACACGCTAAATTCTTGCATTTCACTTGATACTGAATCATCCCCAATTCTAAAACTTCTTCCTCTACCAATTTGCACTTTTGTAATTGTATCTAATATGCTTGGCTCATCGCTCTTGTAGGTATTTATATATTCATTCTGTTTTTTAAAATATACTTCGTTGAATTTGTTATAATATTTTGCTTGATTCAGCTTGGGATTTAGTTCTTTTACTTTTAATTTTGTTTCCCAGAATTTTATAATTATTCTGTATAATTTATCGAACTCAGCCAAAAATTGCACTTGAGCTGTATCGCTTTTATCAATTGTATTTTCTATAACATCTTTTACGGTACCAGCATAATCATGAATTAACCAAACAGCTTCCTGCAGAATAATTCCATAAAGTTCTTTATTCAGAAATTTCAAAACTAAAAATGCTATTGACAATCTTTCTTTTATATGTATAGAATAGTCTAACAGAGTTCTAAAAAAAATTAATTTTTGATCTTTATCAAATTTATCAATACTATTCAACCATATTTCAGTATTATCTTTAGTTAATTCAACAATCTTGAATTCAGTTTTGAAAGTATTTCTGATAATCGCCTTATTATGTATAATCAACTTTAAATATTCTTTGATATATCCTTCTGGATTTTCTTTATAGCCCTTTTTAAGAGCATAACTAAATTCTTTTATTTCAGTAATGTCATCATGATTCAAAATCCAGTTGGTTAAAAAATTAAATATTTTGGTAGGTGATTTTAATTTTGATAAACGAAATCCTAAGTCTCTTATAATCCCTTTGTGTTTCAAGTCTATATCATAATAATATTTAAGTAATTTTAAAGGAATTCCAGATTCTGTTTTTTTTGAATAAATTGATAAGCCTGTTAATACAGAATATTGTACATCTGGTATCTTCTTCGATAAAATCAGTTCTATTAAATTTATTACTTCATCATCATATTTATTTTCAATCACCAGTCTATTATTCAATAAATTTGTTAAACATTTTGCTGAAGCTATTATCACATCATTTTCGGAATTTTTCAGAATTGCTACTAATAAATCAATTGCATCTTTTATTTCCTCTTTACTTGTGTAATCAAGAAAACCTAAAGCAAAAACTGCTTGAGGTTTATACTCCGTTTTTAATAAATCTTTTGTTTTCTCATAAGCACTAATAAATTCTTTCTCTGAAATCCCCATTAAAACATGTGCTAAAAATGTAACTTCATTATTTTTAATCATTAATTCTAGCAGATCCCAAGCTTGCTCAATATTATTAGAACAAAAATTTCTACAGGCTATATATACTTCACCCACAGTCATGTCTCTTTCCGAGAGCTTTGCAAAATGCTTTAGAATTTTCAGCAAAGCTTCATTACATAATTTCATTTCAGGTATTGCTTTGGAAATTTCATGTTGAACCTGAAAATAATCAAATTGATGATCGGTGTTATTTATTCTGAGTATTTGATCGGCAAAGGACAAATTGAATTCTTTGTTTCCATATTGAATAATAAATCTTAAAAATTCTCTTCTTTCTTCAAACGGTAAATTTATATCTCTAAATTTCTCGTCATTAGAAACTTTTAAAAGAAGTTCGTCATCTGGTTCGTTGGTTAGATAACCATCCTTAAGAAAATACTTATACAAAGCATAATAAAATTGATCTTTTTCAATATCTAACTCAATTTTCACATCATTATAATTAAGTTTTTTCTGATTACATAGATTTGAAATTAACTTAATGGATTTTTCAAGATTTTTTTTTGTTAATTTGTACTGTTTCATTTTATTTATCCTTTTATTTTACCCTCTCTCTACTATCTCAATTTCTTCATCTGTCAATCCGTAAAGCTGAATTAAATCCTTATTCAGTGCCTATTTAGGTTTTAATATATTTAAACTCATAAAATTCCCGATATTTAAATAATCCAAAGGTGAATGCTTACGAATTATAATATATCCTAATCATAACGATATTTCAATAAAAGAATTTCTTTTATCCTTGACATTTTAACACTAATTATACTAGTTTGTCAATATCTAAAATGAAGCAAATAAATAGTAAGTTAAATTAAGGAGGAAAAATGAAAAAAATCACAT
>WTAK01000274.1 GCA_013139625.1 Candidatus Delongbacteria bacterium
AAAATATTAATGTAAGGATTTGCATCAATTAATATTTTTTTTTTAAAAAGATATTTAGCATAATTCAGCATACCAATATCAAATGCTTCTAATTCAGGTTTTATATCATTATCGTTAGCACATTTAATCAACTCTATAACATCTGTATTTGAAATAATAACATTTTCGTTTCTAAAATTTACATTTCCTAAAGTAACACTCACTAAGTCAGGTTTATAATCTCCCTTTAATTTTGTAATGACATTTTTTCTTTCTGATAATTTATTACCACGTGCGTTTGCAGATACAGTAATAAGTAATCCTGGATGGTTGCTTCGAATTTTATCAATTATTGGTTTGTATAATTCTGCTTCGATTGATGTCCTTCCGTGTTGATCTCGTACATGTAAGTGTATAATTGAAATACCTAATTCATAACACTTTCTGATGTCATTAAGAATTTCATGGGTGGTTATCGGAAGGTTATAGTTTTCATTTTTTGAAAATACCGCCCCTGTTATTGCCATATTTATAATTATATCATTCATTTATCACATTTTCTCCTATATTTTATTTATTTTTTAATCAATGATTTCATAAAAATACATATCAATTAAATCATTAACCGAAATATTCTTCAACCATTTTAAAAAGAGGTAATTTTGTTTTAAAAATATATCTGATCGAGAATCTTCAAGTACAAATTTATTATACAATAGTCGAGAATCAATACTTCTATGTATTTTAAACATTTCTATTCCTTTTATTATCAATGAATTATTATATTTAATTTTACTATTTTTTAAATAGTGAGCAATAAATATTTTACCATGCTCCTGATTTAATCCTCCATTTTCATCAGGGACAAATATATAATTTATAGCTCTTAATAGTTCATAAATATTGTTCCCTAAGTGTAAATCATCCCAATCAATAACACTACAAACTTTACTTTTATCAAAAAATATATTTGGAAGATAATAATCACCATGATTTACTTGGTTATAATTGCAAGTAATACTTGATATATTATTCTTATAAATTAAAATATTATTTTTAATTTCGTTATAGTTTAATCTTGTATAATAATCTATTCCTTTTTTTTCATTAAGTTTTAAATCTTTAAGTAAATTAGAGCATCTTAAATAATCTTCTTCTATTATAGATTTAATTCTGTTTACTTTTCTAAATAAAAAAATATTCTTATTTAATTTTCCATGTATTTTACTCAACATTTCACCTAAATTTTCAACATCCTTCTCAGTTAATTCTTTTTTACTCTTTTGATTATAGTTTAAATACTCTTCTAAATAAATCTCTTTATCACAGATATGAAAATATTTGCTCGTACATTTTCCTACTATTTTATTAGCAAATATTAGATCTCTATGGAATAAATTCTCAATAATTTGCATGTTATTTTTTGAAATAATATGTTTAAAAGTGTCTTTAACTTTTAAAATATATTTTTCATTACTACAACCAAAAATGGTATATACGTTGTGGGTATAGCATTTATCATTTTTCTTTATTTTTGAATACAATAAATTTGGATAATATTTTCTTAAAATAATTTCTACCGACATAATATCCTTTTTTTATAATAATCATACACATAGTTTGAAATACAATCTGTACTCAAAGTAGCATCAATAGCGATGCAATTACTTACTACTTTTAAATATGTGCTGTAAAATACTAGATCTTTCTCTTTTTCCTTTATAAAAGCTCGATCAATATCTTCCTCAGAAAACTCACCTTTATTAAATTTTTCAAATGTTTTAATTGATTTCATATTAAAAGTATCTTGGTATCCCGTTTCATAAAATGAAATATTTCTATAACTTTTTATCCTTTTTAAAGCAATATTTGGATCTATTTCTAGATAAAAATAATAATCTGCTTCAGAAGCTAATAAATAATTCTTAAAAGAAAGATCAAAATCAATTCCTTTCCTAACATCTTTCATTATGCCAGTATATTTATAACGATCAAATATAATGACATCACAATTGCTATTCAACGATTCATGGTAGTTAGCCAAAAAGCTAATACATAAAGAACTTGAAACAAGTTCTTTCGTTCTTAATCCATAACTTGAGAAATTCTGGATAATTTGTTTAATATAAGATTTATTATGCCATGGAAATATCTTAACTCTTATGCCATTTCCTCTCAGCCTTTCACTTAGTAGATTAGCTTGCAATGATTTTCCTGAACCATCAATTCCTTCAAATACTATTATAATCGGTTTGTTTTTATCAGTATTTCTTGAAATAATACACCCTCTATATGTTATTTATTAGCGTTTCATAATTATTCATCTGCATTTTGAATAGTATTCCATTGGAAACCAGTATATTCTTCCTTAAATCCACCGGCAATAGATTTTTTAGCCATTCTCTGAATATCTTCATTTCCATCATCAAAATCGAATAAATGATTCATTTTAGTCTTTTTTATGTAATTTTGCGCTGAATTCCATAAATCTAAAGGCATGACTTCATGTGAAATTCTCTGAATTTCAAATCCTGCTTTCCTGAAGTAATCCAATCTTTCAGGATTATTGGTCATTAATCTAATTTTCTTTAATTTGTAAGAATTAAAGATTTGTACAACATCTTCATATTCTCTTCTGTCATAATGGCTGTAATTCAACCTATAATCCGCTTCAACAGTATCATATCCTTTTTCCTGCTCCATATAAACTTTGAAATGATCCTCTAAAGGAATTCCTCTTCCATCTTGATCAAGGGCATGAATAATAAGACCATTGCCCTCACGATTAACTTTTATCAATGCAAGATGTAATTGTTCTGCGCATTCACATCTTGCCGAACCAAATAGCATACCTAATGTACAATTCGAATCAACTCTAATTAAAAGATCTTCAATTTCATGGCAAATTCCTTTTTCAAGAACAATATACCTTCTACTTGAAGAAAATTTATACAAGTAAGTTTGAAAATTACCACCTGCAATTCGACTGGGAATTGTTATTGGTCCATAAATTTCATATTTTTTCATTTCCCTTCTCCTTTTATTTTATTATTAATTGTTAATAATCTCTTGACAAGACTCCTCTTTTAAAATAATACTTACACTTACACTGAATTTCTTCTTCTAACATATTTATAAGACTATCTAAACATCTTTTATTTATTCCATTTCTAAAAATAATAGTTAATTTATTATCTTTTCCACTATATGTCCCATTTATTCTAAATTGTTTGTAGTCTTTTACAAATAGAGATTTCATCTTTGAAAAATTACTATTTTCGTTTTCATTCAGAAAATTATAATATATTGGTCCATTATTAATTATTTCATGAACTTCTGAATCAATTTCACCATATGAATATACGTGATACAAATGATTACTTATGTAATCATCCAAATTAATTATTCTTTTATAAAACGTATTAATATCAAGCTCATTTTTATTAAAACAGAGCATAATATTATCGTGCATTAAACCCAATGTTGAAACATAGGATTTTCTTTTCACTATTCGTCTATTTGTTAGAATTCTAATCGGTATTTCTTCGACATTAAACAATGTCATACATACACGAATAACTACATACAATGATATCACATGATAGTTGTAAAAAATGTCAGGTGAATTATATAGTTCTAAAACAAGTGGTTCTGACAAATATATGTCAGAATTATAAGGATATGTTATTCTAAAATCTTCAACAGCTCTTTTATAACTAATATATTCATAATTATTTTTCAATTTTTTTAAATTATCCTCTTTTTTGCACTGAATATTTACTGTTCGTATAAATTCAAGAAAAGAACCATTACACCCTAAATCACTTTCGGAATTTCTAAAAGCTTTGTTAAAATAGTTTTTAAGAATTGATATAGATTTCATATCTGATATTATATGATGAATTACTAACAATAATCTAAACTTCCCCTCTCTCTTTTTTACAACAACCATATTAAACAAAATATTATTCAACAATCCAATTTCTCTAACTTGCTTTCTGATAAACATGCTTATGTTATCAACGATAATGTCCGATAATTCAGAATCATAAGATGTCAGATCAATTATATTTTGTTTGCAATTGATTTTATTTGCATATTTCTGCAAATAATACTTATCCTTATCCCTTGTAAGGATGCACCTAAACACATCATGTTTTTTAACCATTTCAATTACCGTGTATCTTACTCTATCTTCATCGGTAGTATTCAGTTCAATGTCTACACTTATTGAACGCTTTTTATTATTTCTTAAATAATTTCTTTGATAAGCTCCAACCTCACATGTGTCTACAACTTGGTTCGATTTAATTGATGTTATTAATTTTTGATTTTCAAATAATATTTTCTTACTTAAATGCTTACGCAAATAATCGGCATTAATTTTATTACTACTATTTAATTTTTCCTTGTAGTTCTTTCTTAAATCAATATTTATTCTTGTGATATCCGATATTGTTGGGTAAGTAAAGATTTGTTGAATCGATATTTTTCGAGAAATAACATATTCTATTTTTTTTACTAATTCTATAACCAATAAAGAATTCCCACCCAAATCAAAGAAATTTGCATTTACACTTATTTTTTCTTTATCCACATTCAATACTTCTGACCAAATAGATACTAACTTTTCTTCTATCTCATTGCTTGGTGCAATATAATTTTCTCCTACTTCTATCTCCGGATCTGGTAAAGCTCTTCTATCCACCTTACCATTCGATGTCGATGGAATACTATCTAACTTAACAAAGAATGATGGAATCATATAATCCGGTAAAGTCTTAGACAAAGATGCTCTTATATCTGATACTTCGAACTCTTCTTCTTCTGATACGTAATAAGCTACCAAAGATTTATTACTTTCATCTTCTCTTGCTATTACTACTGCTTCCTTGACTCCATTTCACGCTAATAGCTGACTCTCTATCTCTCCTAACTCTATCCGAAATCCTCTACTCTTTAACTGATGGTCTATTCTACCTAAACATTCTATATTACCATCTGGTAACCATCTAGCCAGATCTCCTGTTTTATATAATTTACCTTCTTTATAAGGATTGTCTATGAATTTTTCTGCTGTTAATTTTTTATTGTTCAAATATCCTCGAGATAATCCATCCCCTGCAATGCATAATTCACCGGAGATGCCAATTGGTTGGATATGCTTGTTTGAATCTAGTATGTAAATTTGAGTATTGGATATTGGCTTTCCAATATTTACTTTTTTATCTTTAGTTACATCTTTTGTAGAAGACCATATCGTTGTTTCTGTTGGACCGTAAAGATTATATATTTTAGCATTAGTTAATTGTTGAATTGTTTTCAATAATTTTAATGGTAATTCCTCTCCTCCGACAAGTAAGTATTTTAAGCTTTTTAAATTATCTATTTCTTCTACTTCATTCAGCAATAATAATTGCATCCTAGAAGGAGTTACTTGTAAAACATCAATTTCTTTTGTTTTTATTATTGCTAGTATTCTTTCGGGATCGTTTAGATCATATTTATCGCCTATTACCATCCTAGTACCATTAGTAATTGGCAAAAAGATTTCTAATCCAAATATATCAAATGAAATTGTGGTTAATGATAATAGAGAAGATTCTGAATCAAAAGAAATTTCTTCATTCATACCTGTGATAAAATTCGATAAATTCCTATGCTCTATCATAACACCTTTAGGTTTACCGGTTGTACCGGATGTGAAAATTACATAACATAAATCCGTAGGTCTGGTTATTAACTCTAAATTAGAATCATCTTCAGCATAGACACGTTTATCATCCAAATCAACAATATCTAGATCATATTTTTCTTTCAATTCTTCAAAATACTTGTTTTGTGTCAACAGCAACTGAACTTCAGCATCTGCTAACATAAAACTTATTCTGTCTTCTGGATAAGTAGGATCTATTGGTAAATAAGCTCCCCCTGACTTCATGATTCCCAATATCCCGATGATCATCTCAAAGGATCTATCAACCATGATACCAATAATTGTATCTGGCTTTACTCTCTTTTCTCCTAATAATCTAGCTATCTGATTCGATCTTTTGTTAAGCTCTCCATAGATCATTTCTTTATCTTCAAAAACCAATGCTACATTATCAGGATGCATCTGTACCTGCTCTTCAAATAGCTGATGAATTACCTTATCTTTTGGATAGTCTGATGCTGTATCATTAAAATCATACAATAATTTATGTCTATCTTCTTGTGATAATATGTCTATATCTGATAGTTTTGTCTCTAAGGTAATATCTTGTATGATTTTCTTGAAATAGCTTATAAATCTATCTATTGTCTCTGATTTGAATAACTTTGTACAGTAGTTAAATCCGATTATTAGTTTCGATCTCTTTTTAACAATATTAATAGTAAAATCAAACTGAGATTTAATGCTTAAATGCTTACCGAAATATACTTTTTTATTTTTAAATATCTCATTGTTAGCATTTAATAAGTTTAAACATACATCAAATATAGGATTACGACTAAAGTCTCTTACTACACTTAACTCTTCTACCAAATCCTCAAATTGATATAATTGATTCTCATATGATTTTAATGTTCTGTCTTTTATACTTGCTAAGAATTCTTTATAGGTTAACTCTCCTTTTGGGTAGTTCCTTAACGCCAATGTGTTGACAAACATACCTATTATATTGGATAGGTCAGGATGTACTCTACCTGCTATTGGAGCCCCCACAACTATATCTTCTTGCCCACTCAGCTTTGAAAGTAATACATTAAATACTGACAACAGGACCATATAAAGTGTTGTATTACTTTCTTTACTGAGACTATATAATTTATCTCTCAATTCTTCTTCCAATACGAAATTTACCATTGCTCCTTCAAAATTCTGTTCAGTAGATCTTGGATAATCATAAGGTAAATTCAAAACAGGTATTTCATCTGAGAACTCCTTAACCCAATACTCTTTCTGTTGTTCTACTTCATCCTGATGAGCATCACTTTGTTGCCATTCAGCATAATCCTTATATTGTAAGCGTAATTCTGGCAAATTCTCTCCTTGCAATAATTTCGAAAATTCAATCTGTAATAGATTCATTGATACATCATCTGAGATTATATGATGCATATCTACCATTAAATAATTTTCATTACTTGTAGTATTTCTTACATAACCTACTCGTAACAAAGGAGCTTTACTTAAATCAAATGATCTTATAAATGATGATTTTAGTTTCTCAAATTCACTGTCTGTTGATATTTCATGTATTTCTATATCTATATCTACATTTGAATGAATCTGTTGTACTGGAAAGTCATCTACCATCTCAAATGAAGTTCTAAAGCTTTCGTGGCGATCTATTAAAATCTTTAATGCTGTACTAACATTTTCTACGCTATGGCTTATAAGAAAATACTGAATTATATTATAGGCTACTGAATCAGGATTCATTTGCTGAAGTATATATAGACGCCCTTGTGCTGATGATAATACATAATGTTTTATTCTAAATATTGATTTTATTGTTTCATTCGAAATTTCTAAATAATTTATAATGTCCTCTTTATTATCTTTTATTTTTTCTAAAATTTCTTTAGAGATAGTGTTTTTGGGAGCATTTACCTTTATATTCTCTTCATATATTTTTAAATTAATCCCTAATCTATTTAATTCGATGATAAACTTTTCTATATTCATAATATTTTAATGTTTCCTCTGTTGTTACTCTTTTATTATTGAGCTATATTTTTATTTTTTACTCATTCTCACTAGTTAATTTTATAAAATCATCCATTACTTTCATCTCTTCTTCTACATTTCTCTCTGTATTACTCCACTCGATTGTCTCATCCCCTTTAATATTTGATGTTAACAAATCTATAGTTGTTAATTTAAACAGATCAACCATCTCAAATTTCTTATTCAATCTTTCAAATATTTTTTTATTCAATGCGATCAATT
>WTAK01000386.1 GCA_013139625.1 Candidatus Delongbacteria bacterium
TTTGATGATTTGATTATTTCGATAAGTTCAGGATATCGTTTAGTATTTTCTTTGCTGTTAAAAACAAAGCAAATATTTTTCATCTTTACTCCAATATTGTTAAATTTCGTGTTTTAGAATATATGAAATGTAATAAAAATATGCAAGATGTAATAAAAATAGTACAAATATATGATGGGTGCATATTTAGAAAATGATGATAGAATAATAACTATTCGTAGCTGAGGAGTAATGATTTTCCTTTCATTGGCTGTAAATGCATTTATTGGCACGTAATTTGCAAGTAAGATATTGTAGTTCGAAAAACTCAAACGAATAAAACAGAATAGGCTAAAAGCCAAAACAAAAAAAGGAGAACAAAATGAAGAAAATGGTAATGATCGTAGCAATGATGCTACTAGGATTAACAAGTGTTTTTGCAATTGCAGGAGATGCTGAAGTATCAATAGCATCAACGTTCGCTATGACAGGTGGAACATTTCCAACTGATGGAAGTGCATCGGCACTAACTGTAGGTGCAGATGTTACAGATTTAGTAGTAGCAACTGGGATGACAATAAATGATAATAGTGTTGCAGGATGGACAATGACAGTAGCCGGTTCTGCCACAAATGTTCTTACATGTGCAGCAAACAGTCAAACTATTGCATATTCAATGCAGATAGAAAATGTAAGTGGTACTTTAGGAACAGGGCTTACTCTTTCACCTGCTATTAACACAGATCTTACTTTTGCAGCAGGTAGTACAGCAATATCTCCAACAGGAACAGCATCAACTCCTACCGTAGATTATACTTTTGATCTTGCAATGAGTATTGCTTCAGCTGCGCATTCAACTAAATTGGTAGGTACTTACGTAGAAACATTAACAATTACTTTAGCTGCAGACTAAGATCTTAAAATTTAATTTAGGGATACCGATATAATGTTATTCAAATGTTCACATAAAATTATAACTCTCCTCCAAATTGTTATGATCATTATATCCGGTATTTCTTCTTTAAAAGTAACATGTTCACATCAACAGAGCACTTAATTAAGTACATAAATAAGTGCTCTTAAGTTGATTTTACAACAGGGGTTAATGTTATAACCCTTATTGTAAGACCAATCAAAAAAAACATCGAGGGTAATAATGAAAAAAATAATTTTCATTCTAATAATAAGATTTTGTTTATTAAACGCATACACTTTTTCACCTCCGACAGTGTCGTTGTCAGCTTCAGGAATAAATTCCAGTTTTATTTATACCATTAAAAATGAAGATGACAGAATTGTACCTATTGATCTAAGTATTAATAAATTTTCTAAAGATATTGATGGAAATCATATTCAAGGTGAAATTGTTTATGATGATTTTATTATTTACCCTGCTCAGTTCATTTTAGATGTGGGAGAGAAAAGGTCTGTTCAAGTTCGATGGACAGGAGAGCCAAAAGTAGATATCGAACAAAATTTCACTATTTTATGTAAAGAAGTATTTTTACCGAAAAAAGAAACAAAATCTTCAAAAGTATCAGCTATAGTGAAAGTAAAAATGAATTATGAAGGAAGACTATATATAGAACCTGAAAATGGATATTCAGGGATTGTTTTAGATGCTATAAATTCTCCAGTCAATGAAAACGGTGAGCAAATGCTTGAAATAGTTGTTCGGAATATCGGTAATATACATGGGAATCTTTCTTCTTTTAATTTTATAGTAAATTTATTTGAGGGTAACGCAGATGAGATAGCACAATCATTAACATTAACTTCTAAAGAAATACCAAAAATGTTATCTTCGATACATGCAGGAAGTAAGAGGAGATATAGAATACCTTGGCCTGAAGAAATTCCATTCGGAAATATAAATGTAGAACTAAGGAAGAAATAGAGTGAAGTATATTTCAATTATAATACTTATTTTACTTTTTGCGATCAATAATTCTTACGCAAATAAAAGATACTTTGCTTCAAGTGATCCTAATTTAAATAATACTGATTATGATACATTATTCAAAGAAGTTTTTGGTTATGAAAAAGAAAAACCTTTTAAATTACTTGTTCCTTTTTTCATAAATGATAGACTGGTTGGCAAAATAGAAGTATTTCTAAAAAAAAGTGGTGGTCATATACATGTGAGAAAGAAAGAATTATTAAATAAGTTAGAAGTTCAATTGAAAAAGAAGGCTTATGAAAATATTGTAAGTCAAACATTGAAATTAAGCACTGTAAGTATTTCTTACTTAGAAGATAATGGTATCTATACTGACTATGATGAAAATAACATGGAATTTCATATTATCATTCCTCCTGACTTAAGAAAAATAAATATTTCTAAACTTGGGTATAATAATGCTCCTAAGAATATGGAATTCGCTATTTCCCCGGATATACTCAGTTCTTTTATAAATATTAGAGTCGGACAAAATATTCAGTATAATGATTTTGAAATCAGCGAAATTGAAAGAGATCCATTCAATGTTCATATTGATGGTGCGATAAATATAAATAAATTAGTACTTGAAAGTGTGGGCGATTATACAGAAGATGATAACTATAGATTGGGCAAAACCAGTTTGGTGTATGATCAACCACAGAAAATGTTAAGATATTATTTAGGTGATATTAATATACCAATAATAGGTTATCAAACATCACCATCTATTGGAGGAATGTCAATAACTAAAGATTTCAATTTACAACCGTATTCATCAACAAAGCCGATATCAATGAATGAAATTGTCATTTATAGACCTTCAACTGTAGAAATAT
Organism: Candidatus Delongbacteria bacterium; assembly: GCA_013139625.1. Taxonomy (GTDB): domain Bacteria; phylum UBA4055; class UBA4055; order UBA4055; family UBA4055; genus WTAK01. The sequence goes on from WTAK01000386.1 coordinate 2,758, forward strand.
ATTCAAAT
>WTAK01000099.1 GCA_013139625.1 Candidatus Delongbacteria bacterium
GGTACTTGATTATATTTATTTTCGTAAGATTGTACAAAATCTTGAATTAAAGACTCATCGCTTTCTGGATTAAAAGCACTTGCTGAATAAATAACACCTTCAGCAGAATTTTTTGCAATTTCGAGAATTTCTGGATCTTCAAACATAACTGTACTTAAGAATTGAGATTGTATTCCCATTTCTTTTGTCTGCTTAAGAATATGTCCCATCTTCTTATACCCAACTAAATAAATAGCCTCTGGGTTTTTATTTTTTATTTTTAGTAGTTGTGATTTAAAATCATTTGAATTTTGATCAAATGCCTCTTCGGTTACAATGGCTCCTCCTTTTTCAGAAAATACTTTTCCAAAAACATTTTTAATACCTAATCCATAATCATTATTAATGTACAGTAGTGCAACTTTTCGATAGTTTAAAATGTCATAAGCATGATTTGCCATTACCGAACCTTCATAGACATCAGATGGGCAATTTCTAAAAATAAAATCTCCGGCATTAGTTATTTTTGGAGACGATGAAGCAGGAGATAATAGAACAATCTTATTTTTATTTGCAATTGGAGCAACTGCTAAAGTTACTGAACTGAATAAGTCACCAATAATCGCTTTTACTTTATTAATTGTTATCAGTTTTTGTATTGCTGTAACACCTAATTTAGGGTCGCCTTTAGTATCTTCGTAAACCATAACAATATTTTTACCGTTTATGCCACCTTCGCTATTAATTTCATCTAACGCAAGTTCAATGCCATTTTTTGCAATTTCACCATATTTTGCTGCGTCTCCTGTAAGTGGTAAAATAGCTCCTATTTTTATAACTTCCTCTTCCTTATTTGTGCATGAGTTGATTAAAAATACACCCAATGAAATTAACATCATCATTATAACAAATATTCTTTTCATATTTTTCCTCCTAAATTTATCTTTCCGGTAAATTTACTTCAATGGGCTCTTCATCTGGGAATCTTTCACCTATTTTAGGTTCTAACTTATCAGCAAGAAAAGCTTCAACTCCACCTAGGTTTTCATCTTCAATATTTGTCCAAGTAGTCAATAATTTACCCTCTTTATTAAAATCCGTAATTTCAGAAGTATTTCTATGATCTTTAAGTCTGACAGCAATATCTCCTTGACCAAGTCTAACAACAGTTTTATCTTTATTGTCAACCCATATGATATAAACACCCTTTAGATTTTTAAAATGATCACTATTCAAATCAACAGTTTCAAATCCATACCATTTGCCACTTTTGCATTTAATCCAACTTACGCTTAATTTTTGAATATCATCCATTATTTTCCCCTCACGATTAAATTTTATTTATTCTTCTTTCTTTTCTTTCCTGAACATTGATCCAACCCCAGCTCCGGCAGCTATTGCCAAGCTTGAGTTTATGATAATTTTGACTAGATCATATTGCTCTAAAATCATTGCTGTAATTATCAAAATAAAAAAGACCGCAATTGTTCCTCCTAAGATTACAACTGACCTTTTGTGCTTTTTATCTTCAGTTTCTACTTCTTTCTCATGGACATGCCTAGTTAATTCTGATTCTCTTTTCTCTCTTTCATTTTTTTGCTTCAAATAATTATTCCACGATTCAAATCCATGTTCTGCCAATGTTTCTATAGTTTTGGTTACTCTTTCTATATTCTGAACTTTACCACTAAGCTGACCAAGTTCATATTTAATAGAATCATTATTCTTCTTATCAATTGTCATATATTCTCTCTAATTCACTTATCTTCTCACATCCCTTTACAATTTCTCAAAACAAAAGATCCGGCTGCCTTACGACAGCCGAATTTCATTCTTTGTTTTTCGTGTTCTTGTACATGGGACTTTAGTCCCGTACCAGAGCGAATTATTTCAACAACAACATCTTCTTTGTACTTACTACTCTTCCATTTGCAACTAAAGAATAATAGAAAATACCATTCGATAGCTTGCTTGCATCAAATGTTACACTGTGCTGTCCAACACTTTGTGAAGCATTCACTAAATCAGCAACTATACTTCCGTTTGAGCTATAAATTTTAATGCTCACATTTGCATCTTGTGAAAGTGCATAGCTTATCTCAGTAGTTGGGTTGAAAGGATTCGGATAGTTCTGATATAATGTGAACTCCGTTGGTAATGCAGGTTCTGTAATATCAGTTTTTTCACCTGTATTATCATCTCCATTCAACTTAGCAAGTAAATCACTGATATTAGATGAGTGATCTACACTTGATCTACTCTTTCCTTCACTCTCAAGATCTTTAAACATATTTGCAATTGCGATATTGATGTCAGCAAGAATTATTTCTTCTTCGATTTCAGCTTCATCCTTCATTTCTTCAGCTATTGTTATAGCATCATCATATCGCTTACCTTTAATATGTGTAGCTACTTTCTTACCCTTAAAGAATTTTTTATGAGATGTATTTTCAGATTCAATTGCTTCATCATATATCTTGATCAATTCACTGTTGTCAAGTTCAGCTTTTTCATACAAATAAGGTAACCTTGCCATCGCAACATAATATTCAGGAGAATCTTCGTATTTCCTGATAATATTTTCGTACAATTTTATAGCAGGGATATCTTTATCTTTGGTTTCAAGATTCAATGCACTTGATAGTAGCCTACTTTCTGTTGAAACATCCTGCATTGAAGTAGGAATTATACCCCCTCCCCCAGGACTTGAATTATAAGGTGTGTAATCAATTGTATATTGAGTATGCCCAAAGAAAAAATCGTCATTAATTTCCTCTGCACCCCAGTAATTATACTGAGCATTAATAGTAACATAAGAATTAGGTACATATAGTTGGGCTATAGAAATTCCTGGGAATCTTGGACTTGAATATACATCATTGTTACGCATATAAATACTTCCAACAGGTATAATACCTATATTACCACTTGGAAATAGTGAAGTATTACTTACATATCCGTTCTTTTCAATAGTACAGTTAAGCTCTCCATAAGCCTGCATTTGCTCGGTATTTATTAATTGAGGAATAGCGTCATGACCGGAAATAATCATACCGAAGTATTTGTTGTATGATATATCACATTTTGATACAGCTGGAGAACTCATTATGAAATAAACACCTGTATTGAAATGACTTACAACATTTCTACTAAATATTCCATCTGAGCTAGTAATAGAAATTCCCCTTCCATCATCAACTCCAGTTATAATATTGTCAGTTATAGAATAAGCATAACCTGGATTCATCCCTACAAGGTCAATTCCGTTTATACAGCCTTCGAAATTTGAATTTGTTACATCAAATTCATAATTTCCCATACCCTTAACAGCTGTTTCAGCTCCATTGATGGTAACATTCTCAAGCTCTATTGAGCTGCCGGATATAGCATTTATACCCATCCATGTCCCTGATTCATCAATATATGAGAATGTTGCACCGTCGGCAGTGAAGTATCCTTTTGTCATGACAACAATTTCAGCACCCTTGGAAGATTCAACTAATGATCCGTCTTCAAATACAATTCTGGATCCATTCAGGTTGATTAGTTTTGATTCCGCATTCAGTTTGATGTTACCTCCTGATCCTACAGTTGTTTCTGCAAAGACTAAACTCAAAGTTCCACCTTCTTTAATATCTACAACGGCATTGCTACCAACAGTAAAATCACCTGCGATTTTGACATTACCATTAACTTCTACAATTGCACCAGGCTCTAAAAGAATTTTAGCACCATCTTCAATGCCAAGTGTTGAGCCATCTAATAAAACCAGTTTTGCTCCACTTTGCACAATCATATTTGTATTAGGTATAATAGAGACTATTGAATTTGCATCAAGAGTTAAAATAGCACCTGTCTCTACTGTTAAGTTCTCACCAATATATCCTTCTCCACTTATAGTTTCAGTAGAACTAGCTAAAATAGGCTTTGACCAATAGTTTCGATAAACAGTTACATCCGCAAATTCTCCATCTTCACCATTCATATATACTGCTATATGACTATCCTGTAATTTCCAAGAATCAGTTGATGGGTATGTTGTTGGTGTGAATTTGTTACTACCTTTAGAAGTGAAAAAGTCTGTAGGAAGACTAGCAGCATCAGGTGCAGTAGGAGCTCTCCAGTAAGCATATCTACCAGCCAAAGGTAAATAAACATTCCTATCTAAATCATCCATCCAATCTACATCTTTCTTACTACAATAATATGTGCCATTTTCATTTAGACCATTGTGTATAATTGGAGTTCCGTTACTGTTAGTTCTAGAAGAGTCAGGATCTCTAAATAAATCAACTCCATTACTCCAATACTTTTGATAAGGTTGAGCAATTTCGATGTCTATAGTAGGTTCGTGGGAATCAGAGTTAATTATATGAGATATCAATACACCCTTACTTTCTCCTTGATGATCTAAGCAAGAAAATTCATCATATCCTTTACCATTTCTGTATTCTACAAGAAAGAATTGAGATTCAACACCGCTACCACTTGGACGAGAGTAATCTCCTGTTCCATCATCAATAGTAATTGGAATTTTAATCACAGATCTATCACCATTTGCTCTTTCAGCATCTTCTAATATCTCTCTTACAGCTTTTAATTTAAGGTTTAATTTATTAGTTCCTTCATTAATGCTTTCAATATCTGGTACTTCAATGTAGTCCAGATTAATCAAATCATTTGTATGGAAAGGATACAAACCGTATAAAGTGTAAGGACCGGGAATGCTGGAATTATGATACATAAGATCATATGCACCTGTTAAAGTAAATGAACGACCCATAAAATCACCATCTATATACCCATCAAAAGATGGAATTAGACTATAATTATAAAGGTTATCATTGCCTTTATCACCCAGCCTCAAAATAGAATGTCCAAGTTCATGAGCAAGTAGTGCTACTGATTCGTTGAAATTAGTATTTAGCTGTAAATATCCTGAAGAATAGGCAGATACACCCCAATTTATTCTTGGAACAAATCTTTGGATTCTATCGTAATCACCCATAAAATTATCAATGTTATACGTATCTTTGTAATATTGGTTTATTGTTGTTACAATTGCATTCCCAGCATTAACAAAATTTGTACCGTACAAACTGGTATTTCCAATCTCCCATAAACCATCTGCTCTTTCAGGATTTTTTATTATAGTCACATTTACCTGTAATTCACCTTTTGACATATTATCAAAAAAATCGGGTATTGCAGCTTCCATATATTCATAAATTGATAGAGTAGGATGATCTTGTAGATATTCACGTAACGACTGTGACTCTAACTCATTTGGATCGTTGTTAATAGGAATCGACATCATAGCCGGATACCACTGTTTTTGCAACACACCATCATATGTGTATGTTTGATTTGTATCTGCTCTTGTAAAATCCCATGTCGTATCAAATCTTAAATTATCAAATTCACCAAAAACTAAAGTTATATTTACTTCCCCTTTTGTTTGTCCATTTAATTCACTAACATCTGTTATGTAATCAAGTGGTATGTTTGTAATCCCTTCGTATTGAGAGAACAATACAGCAACAAAAACTAAGATAATTAAGTAAATTCTTTTCATAAAGCATATCTCCTTTGTTTAAATTTAAGTTGAGACATGCCAAAAAAAATATTATCTTACTAGTGTGGATAGGGATAATGCCTTAATGGCATGTCTTTATTGAAGTTGGTCGTAATAACTGTATTCACTATGGTGGTTGCGACCAACATTTAATTTCTGTTTTCATTTTACATCTCCTCTGTTGTTATTTACACTTTCACTTTCGTTATATTACTTTCCTTGTCATTGCGAACACTATTAGTGTGTGGCAATCTACCGCAAGTACAACATCCTCTTCGTTTCTTTTATCATTCCATCAATCTTCAATTGATAATAATAAATTCCACTATTAAATTTATTTGCATTAAATAAAACTGAATGTTTACCCTTTCCTTTTTTCTCATTCACCAAACTCTGAACAAATTGTCCATTTGAGTTATACAAATTTATCTCAATTTCTGAATTTTCTTGAATGCTATATTCAATATTAGTCTGATTATTAAACGGATTCGGATAATTTTGCATTAGTTCGTAACTATTAATTATCAATTCTCCATTATCCATTATGCCAGTATAATTCCCATCCTGATCCAATTTCAAAACCCACATATCTGTCCAATCACCATTATTATTTACTATATAACTACCTTCTGTGTCGCCACAAACTATATAACCCTCATCTATTGTACACTTTATTGAATTTAAATTATCAAATGTGTCAGATCCATATACTTTCGTCCACAAAGTATCTCCATAAGAATCTGTTTTTATGACCCACCAATCGTACAAAAAACTTAATTGGCTTGTTTCAGCTCCAATTATGAACTCCCCTTCAGGTGTTTGCTGAATTGATTTTCCCTCATCGAACTCACCATATACTCCCGAATGTATTGTTTTCGACCAAATAGAATCACCATCTAAACTAATTTTATTTAACCATACACCACTTGCATCTTGATCCCTCACAAATTGATTGCCTAACGCTATAATATTATTATCATTTGTTATCTGGCCGTCATAGAATGCTTCTCCTTCTTCAGTACCAAATTCATTACTCCAAATTTTATTACCATTATTATCAAGTTTTACAATCCATCCATTACCTCCTTCATCAGTGCCTGAATATACATACCCAATGCCATATATATCGTTATCTGAACTTATGCATAATTTGTATAATCTTGTTGTCTTCCATCCAGTCAAATCAAAAATTTCACTTTCTTGATAAGTTCTAGACCATAAAGTATCGCCGATACTATTAATTTTAATTATTCGAGCAAATGAATCATATGTATTAGAATCATTTTTTGCCATGGTTCTACCACCGAATACATACCCTCCATCGGTAGTTTGTTTTATAGAATTTGCTTTATTCCGCAACTTATCATAATAAACTTTATCCCACTCAATAGTACCTGATTTATCTAATTTAACAACACACATTTTCTCTCTGATCTCTGTTTCCTCAAATACTTCAACATATCCACAAAATATATATCCACCATCACTTGTCTGTTCAATATCATACACTTCAGCATATTTATTATAAAAGTCATCCCACATTTCACTATTCTGAATATTATAATAATATCTTGTTGACCACAGCGTATCACCATTCTCATTATATTTTAAAATTCTCACATGTGGGAAAACCCAGTCTGGGCTTAAAAACCCTTCAACCCATTCATTTCCTGCTACAATATATCCACCATCACTAGTTTGCTCAACATCGTTTGCTTCATCTTCATGGTGAAAATCACCATTATAAGTCCTACTCCAAGTAGTTAAATCTTCTGCAAATAAGAAAAAAGCTGCTATTAGAGTAATGAATATTGTTAGTTTCGTTTTCATGGTGTACCTCGATTTTAAAATTATCATATCTATAAATAGTATAATAACTTAGATATCCGATTACTTCAAATAAAATAATTTTTTATTTTATAACAACTTTGTCCCAACCACAATTACTTTAAATTTTAGGTGCTTTGTGTATTCTCTTTTTGTTTTTGGTTCTGTAGAAGGTTTCCCTCCATGTTTCAATGCAAAATAATAAATATTTGCCATAATCTTAGAAACACCATCTTTAATACATATTTTCTTGAACAATTTATCCGCTTCGATACTCTATAAATTTCTTAGTCATCATTTTCTCCATAATATTTTTTTCCTTTGATTCTCAATTGTTGTCTCTACATCCCTTTATAATATTTCTCTCTACATTCAGGGCAGACACTGTGAGAAAGAGCAACTTTCTTAAATTTGTAAATTTGGTCGTTCACTTTTCTCCATACCCCATTTTTGTCTCTTATCTTGTCACAGTAGGAGCATATCGGTATTATTATTTTTTTATTTTTATCGTCTGCCATATCTATATCAAAGTTAGTTTAATTTAGTTAGGCTGTGTTTCCACAGCCTCTTAGTTTAATCAATATCTTCGAATGGAGCTGGAGGAGGTGACGGTGGTGGCATATCAGAACCGACATACACCCACTTATATCCATTCCAATTCCATCCCTGATATTGGTGAGTATCCGCATTTAAGTTTGTAGAAAACAGTGCAACCACAAATAGAAGCACAACTATCAATTTTTTCATAATTCCTCCTGCTGGTTTTATTGACCAGCATATTCGGAATTATTTCTACATTTCTACATACATAGGGGGTTTTTAATACTTAAATTAAACATTTTTACTATACGTATTTTCGAGTACTATCTCGTATATCACGAATATTCCATATTCGATTCTTGCAGTAGTTTTTTAATGATTAGAAACTAAAAAGGTATTTTAGTTAATTGTTTTAAAGAGTTTTGATTGATTCAACGATTGTTGTAATTTTATCAATATATAATGGTTTATTCTTTTCAGAATCTAACTTTCTATAAATTTTTAGAGATCTGTGAAAATAATTTTTTGACTTTAGTATTTCTTCCAATTTTTCATATAAAACTCCTAAACATTGATAAGAAGTCGCTAATAACTCATCCTTGCTTATTTTTTTTGCACATTTTATTGATTTATAGAAAAACTTCATGGAATATTTTAACTGATTTTCTTGATAATATATTTTTCCGATATTATTGTATATATCAGCTAACAAACTGTAATTTGAAAGGTCTTTAATCGAAGTTACTTCTTTAAAATAGCGTAATGCTTTTGTATTCTTCCCTTGATATAAATAGCAGTATGCCATATAAATTAAAGTTTCAATTTTATGATATTGAATATTATGGTTTTTATAAGCAAGATAAACTCTCAAATACAATTCCTCTGACTTACGATACTCTTGCTTATGAAAATAATAATTTGCCAATTTATAGTATGCGTGATTTAAATATATATTCTTTTTTATTATCTTGGATACTTTTCTTAATCTTTCAATTAAATCAATTATAATCTTTTCAGGTTTTACAATTTTAAATGTATAAAGAGTTAATAATTTATTTATCGCTTTTGCTTCTTGTATTTTATATCCATTTAATTTGGTTAGGTACAATTCCCTAAAATAATTTTTTTCTGCCAACTTATACTTTCCTTGAAAATAATAAATTACACCTTTCAAATCATAAGCAATGCATACCTGACTCATTTTATTGTGTGCTTTGGCTGTGTGTAAATATTTATTTGAGAAAGTAATTGCAGATCTGTAATCCTTATTATTAATAAATCTTCTGATACTTACTTGATAGTATTCATAAATAAATTTTTTCTTAGAGCAGCTTAAATATACATTTATTGCCTTAACAAAATTAGCATCTGCCGATTCGTTTTTCATTAAATAAAAATCAATTAACCCCATATAACTATAAACATCGCCCATAAATTTTCTTATGTCTAATCTACCTTTATATTGTAATATATCTTCTAGATATTTTTTACTTTTATCATATTCGTTCAAATAATAATAAATGAGTGCTTGTTTATACAAAGATGTTATTTTGACAATTTGTCCATCTTCACATTGATATTCTACTGAAGTCAAATAGATCCTATCATATAAATCTAATGCCCTTTCAAAATCAAAATTTATTTTAGCCTTATCTCCATATTTCTCTATTTGTTTAAGAGTCACATTCAATAACATGGGAGAATTCTTAGAGATATACGAAACACCACTTTCAGTAAAGTTCGTATATGCTTCAAGATCCGTCAACATATCATCTATTACAATCGGATGTACAAACATCAGTTTTTTATTAGACAATAATGTGTTCTCATATGCTGATATCAGTAGATCATGCTTTGAAGTAGTATTCTCTAATTTCTTTATTTTATTTCTAGTATTATTGATGTTTTTTTCAATTACTAACGGAATCCCATAATTGGAAAAAATATAATTGGTATATTCACATTTCTGTTTATCAACTTTCTTTAAATAGTTCAAATTAGTGACGATCTGGGCATTTTTTTTCAAATAGCCTTTTTCTTTAAGTTTACCTATTGTAATATAAATGAAAAGACACAAATTTTTAATATTGCCTTCTTGAGCAAAGCAAAAAAATACATTATCAGTCAGGTTGTCATGTATATTAAACTGATATAGTTTTCTTCGTGATTCTCCCTTAGCGGATCTTTTTAAGATATGGTAACTGACTGTAAGCTTCTGACCTTCAGGGTTTAGTGCCTTTTTACGCTTTAATAGCCTATTTGAAATCAAAACCAAAGAACAATTCAGCTTAAATTCTTCTTTTATTTCACTCAGCGTAGCAAAAGGGTTGCTTGATTTGTATTTTAATACTTTTTTTAATGTACTATCTGTAATTTTTTTCTTCTGTCTATCATCTCTCTTTTTTCTATATAAAAATCCAT